>CABUOE010000198.1 GCA_902493155.1 uncultured Eubacteriales bacterium | reverse complement strand
GCCTACGTCGGCCCGCCTATCAGGGAAAACCTCCCATCAAGCGGGTCGATGTGGGCATCGCCCCCTACTGTATTTGTGCATCTTTGTTTCAAGGGCGATTTTGAAACAACCCCTTCTTTAAAATAGCTTTCATTTTTGCTCTGCCGCTGTATTAAGCCTAATCCTTCGCCTGTTTTTTGAGACGGCGGTTGAACATCCGGGAAGAAAAAAGGGATACGACGACCATCGCCGCCAGCAGCAGGAAGAATTTCAGCGAGAACGGGTCGTCTAAATTTTCTCCCATAAGGGTCTGGATGACCATGATGGGGGAAAGCCCAAGGATGGAGCCTGCAAGGTAGGGAAGATATCTCGATCGGGAGGCTCCGAAGTACATACTCACCACGTCGCCGGGCAGGATGCTCACCACCCGCAGCAGATAGGCGGAAAAGAGGGTGTTATTCATTTGCAGGTGATTTAATTTGTCGATTTTCGGGAACTTCCGGTTCAGCCACTGGATGACCCCGCTTCCGGAAAACCGCCCGATGCAGTAGGGAATGGTGACGCAGACGCAAAGCCCTAAAACGTTAATGAGCAGTGCCGGCCAGAAGGGGAACAACACCCCAGCCGCCATGTAGAGCACCACCAAGGGAAACACCACCGTCAAAGATTTCAACGCGTACAGCCCGATGAGGACTCCCGCCGCTAAAAAGAGGTTTTCCGGTGTATAGCTCACCACCTGCTGGAAGGTGAGGTGGCGCAGCCAATCCCAGTTGCAGACGATGAGGATTCCGATAATGAGAAACGGCAGTATCTGCAAAAACACGCCGAAAATTTTTTGTCCTTTGCTTTTATCCATAAAAACGCCCCAAAGACCGGCGGAGAGAGACCCCTCAGCCGGAAAAATCCGTTTTCTTTCCAGTATAGCATCGGATAGGTGAAAAAACAAACCGAAAATGTCGCAGAATCGTGAATTTTTCTGGAAGATTTTGTTTGGGGCGAAGGCGCAAAAAAACCCGGCGGATATCTTATCCACCGGGGGATTGATTTAGCGGACAAATTCCACGTCCACCTCGCCGACGCCGCCCCGTATGTCGATGGTGTAGGGCGCGCCCACTTTGCCATAGGTTTTCTGTTTGCTGGAAATGTTCACGTCGTCGATGTCTATGTCGCCCACGCCTTTATTCAGCGTAAAATAGTAGTCGTCCCGGTTTCCAATCAGCTCCAAGTCGCAGTCGCCGACCCCGACGTCTATGGAAATGTCTCCTTTGACCGAGCCATCCAAATCGAAATCCCCGGTGCCGCCGGATACCGTCAGATTTCCGGTGATATCGGTTCGTATGAGTTCCACGTCGCCCATACCGCGGGTGATGTCCACATCTCCCACACAGATAAGGTCGGTCAGGGTGCAGTCTCCCACACCGCCCGACAGGCTCAAATCATGCGTGCGGACGTTTATCATGGTCAGATCGCCGACGCCGTCGGTGACGGCGAGTCTGCCGGCGGATACGCCCTTCACATCCAGGTCTCCCACGCCGCGGCTGATTGTTATGGCGCTCAGCTCCACGTCCGGGGGCAGGTTGACAGTCAGCTTCCGCTGCCGCTTGGACTGCTTGATACCGAAGTTAAAGTTCATGTTCTGGGACAGGTCTTTGACAACGAGCTTTCCGTCCGTCACTTCAAAGGAGAGCTTCCCTTCGGGGAAGTTTTCCGCATTTACAAAGCCCGGGCCGCCGTCCTGGGTGATGGTGGCGTCGGCCATGCCGAGCTGGAGCTCCACCTGGGTGAACTGGGCGTTTGCGCCTTCTAGGTCGAGGGCTTTATTTTCGTAGACCCTGCCGCCGTAGGTGTAGGTCTCCTTACTGTCGTAAGAGTTGTTGTCGTAGATATATAGTTCGTCAGCGTCGTGACGGCCGAAGCCGAACTGAAAAATGTTTCCTTCATAGCCCACGGCGCCCATGCTGAAGGTCAGGAAGAAAATCATGCCTCCCAAAATCAGTAGCGCACCCCCGACGCACAGCATAACGATGGTACTCTTTTTCATCTCTCTGCACCTCTTTCTTTGCGGAAGGTGGATTTAGCCTTTTTGGAGCCGCCGGAAAACAGCTTTCCGATGCCTCGAAACATCCCGGGGATTCCCTTTTTGCAGAGCCAAATGACCGGGGGAATGAGAATCAGCGCCACGCCTGCCGCGATCAGCGCCATCGAGATCATGTAAAAGCCGTTTAAAGGGTCGTAGAACAGCATGGGCACGCCCAGAATCAAGGCGAGAACCACTGCCGCCACAAGGGCGATAACGGTGACGATAACGGAAAAGATCAGTGCCAGTGCCGCCACTACCAGCGAGAAAAGGGTCGCCAGCAGGCCGATACCCAGAGGGAACCAGAGGGGAAAGGTAAGGACGAGCACCAGCCACAGCACCCAGTTACTGGATTTTTGCTGCTTTGCCATCTGCTGGTTTCTGTAATACCGCTCAAAAGCGGAAGGATCGTATTGGGAGCCACCAGAAGCGTTCTCACCGCCGGAAGGTTCGCCGTCCGGGCTTTCGGAAGGAGCTTCTGCGCCGATGTCGGCCTGTGCCGCCGGTATCGACGGGGAATTGAGCATGATTTTTTGAGCGACAGCTTCGGGGCTTTCCAGCTCCTCGATGACCCGCTGTTCGTTTTCAGGTCCCGCGTCGTCGAAATACTCCTCGTAAAATTGCAGGGCGTCCTCCTGCTCTCCATAGGGCAGGGTTTTTAAAAGCTCCCGCAGCTTTTCCATAAACTCACGCCTATTCATGCTGAAAACCATCCTTTCCGTTTTCCGCCGATTCTGTGGAGGCGGGAAGCGCTTGCTGTAATAAGATGCGGTCGATGCGGGACTTGAAGTCCACCCATTCCTGTTGGTAATCCCGGGCCAGCTGCTCTCCGCGGCATGTCAGGCGGTAGTAGCGGCGGTTGCGCCCCTGGTAGGGAACGTCGTAGGGCTCGACAGCGTCGTCTTTTTGGAGCCGTCTGAGCACCGGGTACAGGGTGGATTCCGAGACCTCCACCACCGAGCGGACTTCCTGGGTAAGCCGGTAGCCGTAGGTGTCTTCACGGGCCAGAACCGACAGGACACAGGCGTCCAAAAGGGAAGAACCCATCTGAAAAGCCATTTTTGTTTTGTCTCCCTTCTGTGTGATCGGATGCAGCCAGGGTTGTGCGGCGATGCCGCCTTTGCGAGGCTCCATCCGGGGAAAAGGCCGGGGCGTTGGACGCCGGGAATCCTTTTCCGATTCAATTATGATATAACAAATAACATTGTTTGTTTAACAATATTATATGATATATAATATTAGATGTCAATACCATAATTGCCTAAAATAGATTTTTCCCAAACTTTCTTTTTTTACTGAAAGCTGATATACTATTGACAAAACGAGAAAAACAGCCGGAAACTTCAAATAAACGCCAATGATTGTATAGGAGGCCAAAATATGGAAACCATAAAGCTTGGAAGATATCGCCACTTCAAGGGAAAGGAATATGAGGTGCTGGGACTGGCGAAGCACTCGGAAACCTTGGAGGAAATGGTCATATACCGTGCCTTGTACGGTAATCATGACATCTGGGTTCGCCCTTTGTCCATGTGGAACGAAACGGTGGAGCGAAACGGGATTACAGTCAAGCGGTTTACCTACATCGGAGGTTGCGATGAATTATAGCGATGTGCGCCGGGCAGTTTTTCTGAGCCGGCCCAACCGGTTCATCGCCCACTGCCGCATCGGCGGGGAAGAAGTTGTGGATCACGTGAAAAACACGGCACGATGCCGCATCGGCGGGG
>CABUOE010000197.1 GCA_902493155.1 uncultured Eubacteriales bacterium | reverse complement strand
AGCCACATAAGCGTTTTTTTCCACCAGGGGACGTCGATGGGCGTCACATCGGCGCTTTCCTCGTAGCCGTTATCGGAAGAAACCGTAAGCGACTGGTTCCCATAGCTGTCCAAGGCGGCCTTGAGCTGTTCGTAGAACTCGGGACTGTCGATGACGAGCATGGTCTCGGTATCGATGTACATGCTCCGGTCGTCTAAGTTAAACGACCCCACCGCCGACAGCCGCCCGTCCATCAAAAAGGATTTTCCGTGGATGGAATCCTTGCTTTGGAGTTCCCGGATGGTGATGCCGGTATTCAGAAACTTCTTCCGGTTTTCGATGTAATTGGAAAAGGCCGGGTAGTTGGGGGAAGAGGCGGTGGAGTTGGTTTGCAGTATCACCTCCGGCAGGGTGGCGGCCATGCTTTTCATCACCGAAAGCAGCCGCTTATTTGCAGTGCAGTAGGGGCTCTGCATCACGACCGACTCCTTGGCGGAAAGCCCCAGGTTTGCAAGCTGTACCCCCACCCAGGGTTCCTTGGGCCCAGCGTTTAACGGGTTGTGGATCAAAGTGAGCTGCTTTGCCGGGACGGTGGAGTTTGCGTAATCGTATGGTTCGTCGCTATAAAGTTCGGGGCGGTCCGTCATGAGGGCTGCGCGGACTTGCTGGAGGGCCGCAGATGTTTCCTCGGCCTTTTGCTGCTGGCTGCTTGAAAGGGTGGGGTAGGGTTCCTTGACGGCCTCGCAGCTCCAGATTTCGTTGAAATAGGCCTTGGCGTCACTGAGAACGCTGTCGCCGCTCTGTTCTCCTCCGAAGGCAGTGTTGTAAACCACCACGTCCCGGTCGTTGGGGAGTTTTCCGGTATAGCCCTCGGGAGCGAAATAGGCGTCGCCAATATTGCGGCCGCCCAAAATCATCACCTTATCGTCGCCGATGATGATTTTGTCGTGGAGCAGGGCGTTCCACTCCCAGGGCTTATAGAAGCAGAAGGGATTGTAGACCCGGTACTGGATGTTGGGGTGGGCGCTCAAAGCGTAGGCGATGCCTTTTCGCCCGCCGCTTAAGCCGCCAACTTTGCCGTCTAAGACTACCCGGACCTGAATGCCCCGATCGGCCGCGTTCAAAAGCTCGGCGAAAATCTGCTCCGACGTAATGCCATCCTTGACACAGTGGCAGACTAGATCGATGGAGGTTTGCGCCTCCCGGATGAGGCGGATCCGGCTGTCAAAGCCCGACTGAGGCGATTGTGCCAGGGTCAGACGGTCGACGCCCTGCTCGTCGCCGCCGTAGAAGCGATTGATGTCAAACTGGGGCATCATTTCCTCGGAGACCTCTTTGGGGATGGCGTAGGGGATAATACCAAAGCCCACCGCCAAGAGCAGATAAAGCCCAATTAGGATAAAAATGATGTTTTTGATTTTTCTCAGCACGTTTGTTCACTCCGTTCCTTTTTGAACACATCCATGATACCGCTTTTTGGGGTAACGGCTGACGGCTAAACTGTGAACATGGGATGAACGCCGCCGGATGCACTTATCTCATCATATGAAAAGAAACGGGAAACTAGTCCCATCTGCTTCAAAATTTAGACAAAAGGAAAACCGCAGGACTTTTGCCCTGCGGTTTTCAAGAAGAGAAATATGGATGATAGCATATCATCATTGTTACAGGAAATCTGTAACATATCTTATTATATTACGATGATTAAACATATTCAAGTTTTTTTGTCATATTTTGGCAAATTCGTTAATAACAAAATAATATTTCTGTCTGATTTGCTCTAATTTTTCCGCTTATAAAAGACAACCGCCCACCAAAGGCGGACGGCTATAGGATTTATTGCTGGGAATCGTCGTGGATGCGTACTCCGCTCCAGGGGAGCTGCGTAGTGGGTTTTACGCTGTCCAAGTTCGAAAGCACCCAGTCGTGCTCGCCGGTGGTGATGATAGAGCCGCAGAACTCGCACTCCCCGGCGCTGGTAACTTTGCAGGGGGCGCCGCAGTTGGGGCAGGACACGGTAGAGTGGTTGCTGGTGGCCGGATTTGTCAAAACGCCGGTCTTGCGGATGAAGGTCAAAAGGTAGTTCATAAAACAATCCCGGTTGGGGTCGCCCTTTAAGACTTTTTTCGTCTTTTCATCGATGATGTAGTCCACCATCCGGGTCTGCATGTAAACCGTCAGGGTTTCGTACTGGGAATCCCGCTCATAGTTTACCATCCATGCCTGATTGACGTTGATCCGCTCCATGACGTTGATGCGGCCCAGGTTGATATACTCCTGAAGCTGTATTTCATGCTGCCGGAACAGCTCTTCCTTCTCAAAAGGACGGATTTTTGACCAATCCCGGGCCGTCCAGGCCATCTGCATGGCGATAAAAACCTCTTTGGTCCAGGCGATGAATTTGTCTTTGCTGAAATTCTGGTCGTTTTTCTGGATAGCTGCGGTGATTTCACTATCGCAGTTGGGCGGTACGGGAGCCGCAGGCGTGGGAGAAGGACGATAGGGAGCCTGTGGAGTCGAATGAGAGGAAGACGCCCCCTTAGATATAGCAAAACAGATCAGAATAATTACCGCGAATACAATCAGATAGGCCAGAGTTTCAATCCCGGAATCTGAGCCTCCGCCGTAATCATCGCTGTCGAAGAAGATGAAGCCGCCTCCACCGCCGCCATAATCGTAGTTGCCGCCGCCACCGTAGTCGTATCCGCCTCCTCCGCCGTAATTTCCGCCGCCGTAATCGTTGTGGTTGCCCACATCTACGGGAAGGGCATTCAGCGCGGATACTGCAGGCGCCAGCCCTGCGGTAATCAGCAGCAGACAACAAGAAATCAGAACAAGAATTTTCTTTTTCATGACAAGCCTCCAAAAACGGTCAAAATACTGTCTTGGAAATACTAGATTAAACTTATTCATATTTTATCAAAAATAGTCGGAAAAGGCAAGCTTTCTACAAAAATTCCCCTGCCTTTTTTGAAAAAGCAGGGGATACAACAGTCCAGCGGGAAGGTTGTTAGGAAGTGATGGATTGGATGAGTGTGATAAATTCCCGCTGGGACAGGTTGCCGGAAATGATTTGATATCCTATGCCGCCGGAGACAAACTCAGCGGTATAGGTATCTTTTTGCCCTTCCACCGACTTGCAGCCGATTTGCATGGAAACGCCGTTTAAAACGCTGCCCTGCCGGTTTAGCATGGTGATGGAACGGTATTTTGGAATTCCCATTTTGCTCATGGTGATGGTCAGGGTACTGGAACCGTTTGTAAACTCAAATCCCACACTGTCATAATAAGGCGTACCTTCTTTGTCAAGCCAGACGCTGTAGGTGTCGGAGGAAGTGAGCTTCATCCCTTGAGGGAGGGAGAAGTTCTGGGGGTCCCGCCCGAAATAGGAGATGGCTTCCTCGGTAGTCCACTGCTTTTCTTCCACATTTTCCGGGTCGGTAATCGTCCAGCTGGAAACGGTCATGCTGGAAATGGGTTGGAAATACAGCGTGTTGTCGCCGACAGACACCACTGAGGCGGTCATATCGCCGGTCAGTTCATTGAGGGACGGTACGGACGGCTCGCCCGCATTGCCGGGTGTTCCGCTGGCGTCCGGTGTTTCGTGATTTGCCCCAAGAGCTCCGTTGGCGCCGGATGGAGGCTCACTGCTCGGATTTTGTATCGGGGCGTCTATGGGAGAACTGGGAACCGAGGGCTTATCATCGCTCGGAGCGCTGCTGGACGTGCTTCCGTCCTCGCTGGCGACGCCGATTTCACTGAGCGTGGGAAGCCGCTTGCTGTAAAAGAGGGAGGGGTACTGGAATTTGGAATCTAA
>CABUOE010000196.1 GCA_902493155.1 uncultured Eubacteriales bacterium | reverse complement strand
CCATCGCAGGGCACGACCTGCTGGTCCTCTGCAATCCCAACAATCCCACTGGAACTGTCGCACCAAAAAAGCTGATGACAAAAATTCTGGAGGAGTGCAATAAACAGGGCTGCCTGCTCTTTGTCGACGAGTGCTTTATGGATTTTACCGACAGGCGGGGGACCCTCACAGACTGCTTTCGCAGTGCCATGCCCCAAACGCCCAACCTCATCATCCTCAAGGCCTTTACCAAAACCTTCGCCATGCCGGGGCTGCGGCTGGGGTATTGCATGACCTGCAACCGGGAGCTGCTCCATAAGATGGTTCTCTGCGGCCCTTGCTGGAACGTGTCGGTGCCGGCTATGGCCTGCGGCCAGGCGGCGCTTCAGGACAAGGGCTTTTTGCGGCGGACTCGGAGCTATTTGAAGGTGGAGCGCCAGCGGCTCATCGATAATATCACCTGTCTGGGCGGGGTCGTTTACGGCTCTGAAGCGAACTATATCTTTTTCCGGTATCCAGATAAAACCCTGCACCAGAAGCTGTGTGACTGTGGGTTCCTCATCCGGGACTGCGGAAACTACAGGGGGCTGGAGGCAGGGTATTACCGGATCGCCGTCCGCACCGAAGAGGAAAATGAAGCCTTTTTGGCGGCGATGAGACAAATCGCCAACCAAGACCAGGAAAGATAAAGGAGATTTTTATGGCCAAATCCATTATGATACAGGGCACCATGTCAAACGCCGGGAAAAGCCTTTTAGCCGCCGGGCTCTGCCGGATTTTTAAGCAGGACGGCTACAAAGTCGCCCCTTTTAAGTCCCAGAACATGGCCCTCAACTCCTTCATTACTTCCGACGGGCTGGAAATGGGCCGGGCCCAGGTGGTACAGGCGGAGGCAGCGGGGATTCCCCCCGACGTACGGATGAATCCCATACTCCTGAAACCCACCAGCGACCAGGGCTCCCAGGTCATCGTAAACGGCGAAGTGCGGGGCAACATGCCCGCCGCCGAGTACTTTAAACACAAAAAGGAGCTGGTCCCCGATATTTTAGCGGCATATAACAGCTTAGCCGCTGAAAACGACATCATCGTCATCGAAGGGGCGGGGTCGCCCGCCGAAATCAACCTCAAAGAAAACGACATCGTGAATATGGGGCTGGCAAGACTTGTAAAAGCGCCGGTTCTGCTGGCAGGGGACATCGACCGGGGCGGGGTGTTCGCCGCCCTCTACGGGACGGTGATGCTCTTGACCGAGGAAGAACGGCGTTACATCAAGGCCACCATTATCAACAAATTCCGGGGCGACGTAAAGATTTTGCGCCCCGGCCTTCAGATGCTCGATGACCTGATCGGTATTCCGGTGGCCGGAGTGGTGCCCTACCTGTACTTAGACATAGACGACGAGGACAGCCTGAGCGAAAAGCTCAGTAACCGCGACCCCAAAGGGGAAATCGACATCGCGGTGATCCGCCTGCCGCGGATTTCGAATTTTACGGACTTTGACCCATTAAACCAGATATCGGGGGCGGCGGTGCGGTATGTGTCGTCAGCTAACGAGCTGAAAGAACCGGACCTTATCATCCTCCCCGGCACCAAGAACACCATGGCGGACCTTCGCTGGCTGCGGCAGTCGGGGCTGGAGGCCCGGGTGATGCAGCTTAGCGGAAAGGGAACGCCCATCTTCGGCATCTGCGGCGGCTACCAGATGCTGACGGAAACCATCTCCGACCCGGAGGGTGCTGAAAACGGCGGCGAAATGGCCGGAATGGGCTTACTCGATGGAAAAACCGTCTTTTGCACTGAAAAGACCCGCACCCGGGTGGACGGGGTGTTCGGGGAAGCGGAGGGATTTTTTGCTCCGCTCAAAGGAAAGCGCTTTTCCGGCTACGAAATCCACATGGGGGAGACAGCGGGGGAACTCCCGCCGCTGACGGCCCTCACCGATTTAAACGGAAAAAAGAAGCCCGATGGGATGCAGCGAAATAACGTCTGCGGCAGCTACGTCCACGGGATTTTCGACAGCGGGGAAGTGCTGGACGCTTTGGGGGAAGCCCTTTATGTCGCCAAGGGTAAAATCTACCAAAAGGGGCGAGCCTTTGACCGGGCGGCTTATAAGGAGCAGCAGTATGACCTGTTAGCCGACGCGCTGCGGCAAAGCCTCGACATGAAGCTCATTTACCGCATCCTCCAAGAGGGCGTGACAGAAAAATAAAGGAAATCCAGAAAGGGAAAATGGCGTATGGACAAACCGGCGAGAAAAGGGCTCATCCACCTCTACTGCGGCGACGGGAAGGGAAAAACCACCGCCGCCATCGGACTCAGCGTTCGGGCGGTGGGCCGAGGCTTCAAGGTGATTTTCGCCCAGTTTCTAAAGTCAATGGAAACGGGGGAAATCCTGCCTTTGCAGGACATCGGGGTCACTGTGCTGCGGGGAAATATTCCCCGGGGCTTTACCTGGGAGCTGACCGAGCCCCAGAAGGAAATCCTCATCGACGAGCATAACAAGCTCTTTGAGCGGGCAGTTTCCCTCTGCGGGGACGGGGAGGACACCCTGCTGGTGCTGGACGAGCTCATAGGCGCCTACGCCGGCGGATATCTGAGCCGGGAGGCGGTCCTTCGCTTCCTGAAAGAAAAGCCCCCCGCACTGGAAGTGGTCCTCACCGGGCGAAACCCGGCGGCGGAGCTCACTGGGCTTTCGGACTATGTCACCGAAATGCGAAAGCTAAAGCATCCTATGGACAAGGGAATCACCGCCCGTGTGGGAATCGAGTTATAGAAAGCAGTGGGAGGAAACAGAGATGGCAATTCCAAAATATTATGAGATGTACAAACCGATTTTAGAAGCGTTGAAAGACGGCTATCCGCACTCAATAAAAGAATTGAAGTCTCTTGCTGTCTCTCATTTTCATCTAAGAGATGAAGAACTGACAGAAATGTTGCCCAGTGGAAGGCAACCTGTCTTTTTAAACCGTATGGCATGGGCGCGGACTTATCTCAAAAAGGCAGGACTCATCGACAGCCCGACCCGTGGAATCTTTGTGATTACTCCAACAGGTCAGGAGGTGCTCAAAGAGAACCTTTTGGTGATCGATAACGATTATCTGATGAAATTTGAAGGATTTCGCGAATTTCAGAAGTCCTCTTTCTCAAGCGCTAAAGAAAAGACCGGGGAAAAAGATACTCCAGACGACTTGTTTGAAGAATCTTTTAAAAAAATTAATGAGACGCTTATGGATGATATCTTATCTGAGGTCATGAAATTATCGCCTTCAGCATTTGAACAGCTGGTCATCGATTTGTTGTCAAAAATGGGATATGGTGCCTTCGAAAATGCGGGACGGATCACAAAAGCCACCGGAGATGAGGGCATTGACGGCGTTATTATGGAGGACAAACTGGGATTCAGTCTCATTTACATACAGGCTAAAAAATGGGATTTGGACAGCTCGGTCGGCAGGCCGGTGGTGCAAAGTTTTGTGGGGGCTATCTCGGGCAAAGGCGGAAAAGGGCTGTTTGTTACTACTGCAAAGTTTACAAAACAGGCAACAGATTACGCTAATCAGCAACATATTATCTTGATCGACGGAAAAAAGCTTGCTAAGCTGATGATCGAACATAATTTCGGAGTCAGTGTAAAAAAGATTTTTGAAATTAAAACAGTAGATACTGACGCTTTTAACGAATACGACGAATAGCCGCACAGAACAGAAAGGAAGCATATGAACTACCAAAAACCCATGGACATCGAGAAGAGAAGCTTTGAAATCATCGCGAAGGAGCTGGGGGACATCGAGCTGAACCCCCTGGAGGAGCCGATCATCAAGCGGGTCATCCACACCACAGCGGATTTCGATTACCTTGAAAACCTCTATTTTTCCCCGGGAGCGGTGGAGCGGGCCCTCAACACCCTGAAAGCGGGCTGCGTCATCGTCACCGACACCCAGATG
>CABUOE010000195.1 GCA_902493155.1 uncultured Eubacteriales bacterium | reverse complement strand
TTTCTTTCATATCATCCTTCTGGACGCACTGGTGGGTGCGGTTGCATACTCCGCAGCCCAGGCAGTACCCGATGTTCCGGTCCCGCAAAAAGACCTTCTCCACCGCGTGCCCAGCGTCCTGCGCTCCTCTGACGAACTGGTCGCAGAGAATGTCTGAATTGCCGCCCCTGCGTGGGCTGGCGGATAATACCAAAACTTTTTTCATCTGTCGTTCTCTCCTGTCGCTTTCATTCCAGCGGCCCTGCCGCCTTCGATGACGTCCTACAATTATATAAGGAACAAAACTCTCCTATCCGAGTGCCTCGTATTCCTCAGAAGCCACCGGCTCCAGCCATTGATTGGATGCCCCGTCCGCCGGGACTTCCACCGCAAGATGCTGGAACCAGCTGTCTTTGGCCGCTCCATGCCAGTGCTTCACCTCCGGCGGAATGTGGACTACATCCCCGGCGCGAAGTTCCCTGGCGGGCTTCCCCCACTCCTGGTACCAGCCCCGTCCACCGGTGACCAGCAGAATCTGCCCGCCCTTGTGATGGATATGCCAGTTGTTGATGGTTTTGGGGGCAAAGGTCACATTGCCGATGGCCACGCCTTCGGTGGTCAGCATCTTCAGGTAGCATTCACCACTAAAATACTGGGCAAAGGCGGTGTTTTCTTCCCCCAGCGGGAAGACAGCGCCGCCGCCCAGGTCTTTTCTCATCTCGTCTGCGTTCATCTTTTATCCTCCTTTTGCCTTTTGACGGTTTGATGAATGATGCAGTCCAGGGGCTTTCCGACTGCGGCGGATATCGTCCAGCAGACGGTGCCGCTCCTTGAGGATACAAAGCCTTTCCCCTATCTGGACGCTTCCTTTCTCTGCACTCGTTTACCAGAAGTAAGAGTGGGCATGCTGTTCAGAAAATCCATCATTTGTTCATCTTCTCCGTATGTTACCTTTATTTTAGCTCAAACTGGAAACGCTTTCAATAGAATTTTATAAAACTTCACCCGCTGGGAATCCCCCGCATCTATCAAATCAGCTCTACCTTGTATGTTTCCAGCCAGTAGTTTATCTGGAGCATGTAGGCGATGGTCTGAGGGGTGGTCATCAGCTGCCCGTACCAGGGCTCCGCCCTGTTTCCATTGAGCAGCTCCTCCAGTGCCTCCTTTTTGACCACCCGGAGCAGGGGCGAATTTTCATTTTCCATCACTTCCCGCAGCCGCTGGGACACCAGCCGCAGATAAGCCGGATGGTGGGTCTTGGGGTAGGGGCTTTTCTTCCGCCAGAGGATTTCCGGCGGGAGGCAGTCCTTCATCGCTTCCCGGAGCAGGCCCTTTTCATAGTGCTTATAGTCCTTCATCTCCCAGGGCACCGAATAGAGATACTCGGCGATGCGGTAGTCGCAGAAGGGCACCCGTACCTCCAAAGCACTGTACATGCTCATTCGGTCCTTCCGGTCCAGCAAAGTCTGCATAAACCAGTCGGTGTTGAGGCGCATCATCTCCCGCATCCGGCGGTCGACGGTTCCTTCGTCGGGAAGAAGGTCCACGTCGGCTACCGTCCGGCGATACTTTTCCATCACATAGTCCTGCGGGTCTAAGCCGTCGGCGTACTCCTCCCGCAAGAAATTAGCCCGGTACCGAATGGACTGGGACCAGGGAAAGCCCTCCGCCATGCGGATTTCCGGGTCCCGATACCAGGGGTACCCGCCGAATATCTCGTCGGCACACTCGCCGGAAAGGGCCACCGTCACCTGTTTTTTCACCTCTTTGCAGAACAGCAGCAGCGACGAGTCCACATCCGCCATGCCGGGCAGATCGCGGGCATCCACCGCGTCGGCCAGCTCCTCGGTGTCCAAAGTGACCAAGGTGTGGCGGCAGCCCAGGTAATCGCTGAGCTTTCCGATGTACTCAGAATCGCTGTTGGGTTGGAACTTGCTGCCGGTAAAGTATTTGTCGTTGTCCCGGTAATCCACTGAAAAGGTATCAAGGACTTTGCCCCGCTGCCGCTGATATTGGTTGGCAATGGAGCTGATGATGCCGGAATCCAGCCCGCCGGACAGAAAGGTGCCCACCGGTACGTCGGAAATGAGCTGCCGCTCAATGGAATCGGTGACCAGATAGCGGACTTTTTCGATGGTTTCTTCCAGGCTGTCGGTGTGTTCCCGGGCCTGCAACTGCCAGTACCGCTCCGTCCGAAGGCCGTTTTCGTCAAAATAGCCTCGGTATCCGGCGGGCAGCTCGCAAATCCCTTTGAATACTCCGTATCCCGGCGTGCGGCCCGGCCCGGTGAGCAGAATTTCTCGCACCGCGTCCCGGTCGGCCTGCGCCCTGATGTCTGGATGGGCCAGCAGGCCCTTGATTTCTGATGCGAAGAAAAACGCGCCGTTTTGGATGGTGTAAAAAAAGGGTTTTACCCCTATCCGATCCCGTGCGAGAAACAGCCGCCGTTCATGGGCTTCGTAGACGGCGAAGGCGAAAATGCCATTGAGCCTCTCGACGCAGCGCTCTCCCCACTCCATGTAGGATTTCAGCACCACTTCGGTGTCGGAATGGCCCTGAAAGTCGTACCCTGCCCCGATCAGGTCATTTCGCACTTCGTCGGTGTTGTAAATTTCCCCGTTGTAGACCAAACTAAACTCCTGTCTGCCTCGCACCGCCGTCATGGGCTGGAGGCCGTTTTCCAAATCAATGACACAGAGCCTGTTATGGAGGAGGACGGCGTGTTTGTCGCTATAGCTCCCGCTCTGGTCCGGCCCCCGCCTGGCAAGGCTGAGCTGCATCTGTAAAAACTGGTCCTTTTGTTCCCGCAGATCGTTTTGAAAGTCGATCACACCCGCAATCGAGCACATAATATCACCCCATTTAAAAATAAAAAACGCCCGCCGCAAATTACGACGAACGCCTTTGTTCTGGTTCTATCATATGCAGAACAGTCCCAAAAGTTGACCTTTTTTTGAAAACCCGTCCACTCACGTCCGACACCGGGTCAAACGTCCCATTGCATCTGGAACAGGCGGATAAAGACATGGATATTTTATTCTGTGTCGCCTTGAAAGCCTATAAAAAACATGTTATTAAATCGGCGAGGTGATTCAGCATGAAAATTTCAACCAAAGGGCGCTATGCACTGCGTATGCTGCTTGATCTGGCGGAACATCAAAACGATGGCTTTATTGCCTTAAAAGATATTGCGGTGCGTCAAAATATCTTCAAAAAGTATTTGGAACAGATTGTGCCCATCCTCAATAAATCCGATTTTCTCAGAACAAACCGCGGATTTCAGGACGATTACCAGCTTGCCAAAAGCCCAGAGAAATATACGGTAGGAGAAATTCTCCGGTTGACCGAAGGAAGCCTTTCTCCTGTCGCCTGTTTGGAGCACGATCCGATTGAGTGCGAACGCAAGGGCGAATGCGCCACCCTTCCTGTATGGCAGGGCTTGTATCGTGTGATTAGCGAATATCTCGATGGAATCACTCTACAGGATATTCTGGATCAGCAAAGAGAGCGGCACTCAAATGATTATGTAATATAAAACAGCTCGCAGGATGTGCTATACATTCTTGCGAGCTTTGTTATAAACCTCGGTCCATTTTGTCAGCCCCCAGAACAAAAATTGTATGAAAATTTTTTCTAAAATTAACCATATCCTCTTGACAAGCAACGGGGGATTCACTATAATATATCATATTAAATATATAGGTTTTATATGATTTAATTTCTACAAAAAGGACGGCACATGATATGGGCAATATTATTCTAAGCATGTTGCGGCACAATTTCAGAAACGGGCGAATGTGCCAATGCAAGCAATCCAATTTTCTTATTAATATATCGGTTAAAAGCCGAAATAAAACAATTTAAAGAAAGAGGTACCTATCATGAGCTATACATATCATAACAATTATAAATTTGAAACCATTCAGCTTCACGCGGGTCAGGAAAATCCC
>CABUOE010000194.1 GCA_902493155.1 uncultured Eubacteriales bacterium | reverse complement strand
GAGCAAAAAGGTAAAATGGGGCATCATCGGGTGCGGCGTCATCTCGGAACTGCACGGGGAGGCGCTCGCCGTCGCCAAAAACGCGGAGCTGATAGCCGTCTGCGACATCATTCCAGAGCGGGCGGAGAAGGCGGCTAGACGGTTCGGGGTCCAAAAGGTGTACACCGATTATCATGAGCTGTTAAACGACCCGGAGGTGGAAGCGGTGTCCATCTGCACTCCTTCCGGTATGCACGGGGAGATGTGTAAAGACGCGGCTTTGGCCCGCAAGCACATCCTCTGCGAAAAGCCCATGGAAATCACCGGCGAAAAGATGGACGATCTTATCCGCACGGTGGAGGCTTCCGGCGTCAAGATGGGCTGCGTGTTCCAGCGGCGGTGCGACCCCAAATTCGCCGCTGTCAAGGAAGCCATCGACAGCGGTCGCTTCGGAAAAGTGATTTTGGCGGAAGCATACCTGAAATACTACCGGGATCAGGCCTACTACGACAGTGGAGAGTGGCGGGGCACCTGGGAACTGGACGGCGGCGGCGCCCTGATGAATCAGGGAGTTCACGGCATCGATCTGCTGTTGTGGTTCGCCGGTGAGGCCCAGTCGGTGACCGCTCACTGCGCCACCCAGGTTCACGACATCAAGGTGGAGGATACAGCCGTCGCCCTCTTAAAGTTCAAAAACGGAGCTTTGGGCGTTATCGAGGGAACCACCTCGGTCTATCCCGCCCAGGACACCCGGCTGGAAATCCACTGTGAAAAGGGCTCCATCGTGGTCAGTGACGCGGGAATCCAGGAATGGTCCATTATCGGCAGCGACGAACAGGCTCCGGAAATCGTTTCCCCTGTCTATGCCATGAAGGACGACCCCACAAAGCTTCCCATGGTCTCCCACGTGCCGCTGGTGGAGGATTTGGCCGACGCTATCCTCAATGACCGGAAACCGATGATTACTCCGAGGGAGGCCCGTCATGCGGTAGATATGATTTTATCCATCTACCGTTCGTCCAAAGAGGGGAAAGAAATCATCCTGTAGACGATTATCATACCGGCGGGGAAAAACTGCTTTCCTGCCTGAATTTCAGGAGAATATTGCTATGACAAACGCCATTAAAACGATTATAAGCGGAAAATTGACCACCCGCATCTACCGCACCCGGGCGGAGATGGGCGCATCGGCTGGAACCGCCGCCGGGGAGAAGCTCAAAGAGCTCTTGGCCCTCAAGGACGAAGTAAACGTGATTTTCGCCGCCGCTCCCAGTCAAAACGAGATGCTGGAGACGTTAACCTCCTTTCCCGGCATCGATTGGACGCGGGTCAACGGCTTCCACATGGACGAATACATCGGCCTTGATGCCGATGCGCCGCAGGGCTTCGGGAATTTTCTGCGGGAACGGATATTTGAAAAGCTCCCGTTTAAAAACGTCTATTACCTCGATGGAAACTCCGCCGACCTCTCCGCTGAGTGCGCCCGGTACGGGAAATTATTGGAGGAACACCCTGCAGACATGGTCTGCATGGGCATCGGCGAAAACGGCCACATCGCCTTCAACGACCCGTGGGTGGCGGACTTTAACGATTCTCAGAGGGTGAAAGTCGTCCCCCTCGACCCGGTTTGCCGCCAGCAGCAGGTCAACGACGGCTGCTTTGAGAGCCTCGATGAAGTGCCGCAAAAGGCCCTGACTCTCACCATCCCCGCCCTGACCGCCGCGCCCTATATTTTCTGCACTGTGCCCGCCGCCACGAAAGCAGGGGCGGTGCTCCACACCGTCCGCGGTCCCGTCACTCCCGACTGTCCGGCCTCCATCTTACAGACTCACCCCTGCGCCCAGATGTTCTGCGACGCCCAAAGCGGGCGGGATGTCCTCTTCCGCAAAGGGGTCATCTCCGACGAAATTTCCCAGGACTTTGAGGAGGCGGCAAAGCTGGCGGCAGCTTACGGCTGCGAGGCGCTGGAAATCCGCGCCGTCTGGGGAAAGCAGCCCCAGGAGCTGACTGGGGAGGATATCGAGGAAAATCAACGAAATTGCCGCCAAGTACCGGCTTTCCATCTGTTCCATCAGTTCGCCCATCTTCAAGTGCGCTATCGACAGCCGGGAAGAGCTGGAGCAGCACTTTAAAATTGCGGAAAAATGCATGGAACTGGCCCGCAAAACGGGGGCGAAATACATCAGGGCCTTTACCTTCTGGCGGAAAAACGGGGTGGAGGCGAACGGCCCGTTTATTCTGGCCCAGTTGGGCAGGCTGGCGGCCATGGCAAAGGAAAAAGGTCTCACCGTTCTCGTCGAGCCCGACCCATCGGTCAGCGCCTGCAATGCCGGGGAGCTGAGTTACTTGTTCCGGCAGATGAACTTTCCAAACGTCAAGGTACTTTGGGATCCGGGCAACCACATTTACAACAAGACCTTTATCCCGCCGTACCCCGACGGCTATGAGCAGGTGAAGCGGTACACCGCCCACATCCACCTGAAAGACGCTGTCCGCGGCGAAACCGGAGAGGCCCATGGCTGTGCATTAGGGGATGGACTACTGCCTCTCAATGAACAGCTTGCGGCTTTGCTTCAGGACGGCTACGACGGGTTTATCGTGCTGGAGACTCATTTTAGGCTGGAGCAAAAGCTTTCCGACGAGGAATTAAAACGCCCCGGAAGCGCCCAGTTCTCAAACGGGGGATACGAAGCGTCAGAGCTCTGCCTTAAGCGCCTGAACGCCGCCATTGAGACCGTCGCCGCAGGCGTTTGAAGGAAGGGAAACCTATGATTACAAAAATCACCGGCGCGGCCCTTATTATGGACGAAATCGTCCGGGACAGCGCCCTCTATCTCAAAGACGATAAGATTTTGGCTGTCACCCGGGAGGAACTCCCTTATGATCAGCTGCTGGACGCCAAAGGGTGCTACCTTTCCCCCGGATTCATCGACATCCATACCCACGGGGGCGGCGGCCACGACTTTATGGACGGCGGGGTGGAGCCGATTTTAGAAGGCTGCCGGATGCACCTGCGCCACGGCACCACCTCCATCCTGCCCACCACTTTGGCAAGCGCCATCCCCGCCCTCAAGCAATCGATTCTCGACATCGGCGCAGCCATGGAGGCGAAAGGGGACTATCCCCACATCATCGGCACTCACCTGGAAGGGCCCTATTTCTCCCAAAATCAGAGCGGGGCCCAGGACCCCCGGTACATCAAGGCGCCAGAGCCCAAAGAGTACGAGGAAATTCTTAAGATGGGGGAGGGGATCATCAAGCGGTGGAGCTTTGCCCCGGAGCTTGACAGCGCCGATGCCTTCTGCGAGGCGCTGGTGAGGCGAAACATCATCCCCTCCATCGCCCACAGCGACGCTGTTTACGCCGACGTAAAGGCGGCCTACGACAAGGGCTGCCGCCTTGTGACCCACCTCTATTCCGGCATGTCCACCGTCACCCGCAAGGGGGGCTTCCGCTCGCTTGGGGTCGTCGAATCAGCTTTTTTGCTGGATAACATAATTGTGGAGACCATCGCCGACGGGATGCATCTTCCCCCGGAGCTTCTTTTGATGATTTATAAAATCAAAGGCCCCGACCGCATCTGCCTCGTCACCAATTCCATGCGGGGGGCGGGAATGCCCGACGGCCCCTCCATTCTCGGCCGCAAAGAGGACGGCATGGCCTGCGTCATCGAAAAAGGCGTCGCCTTCCTGCCTGACCACAGCGCCTTTGCCGGAAGCGTCGCCACCACCGACCAGCTGGTGCGCACCTTTGTCAAGGCTGGCGTGGGACTCTGCGACGCGGTGAAGATGGCCTCCACAACCCCGGCTAAGGTGCTGGGCCTCAAAAAGGGCCGGCTGGAACCGGATTTTGACGCCGATTTGGTGCTTTTCGACGATGAAATCAACGTTAAAGGCGTGATTTTGGACGGCCGGTGTCTGGATTTGGCAGGTACACCCCTGTAGGGACGGATGCCCACGTTCGCCCG
>CABUOE010000193.1 GCA_902493155.1 uncultured Eubacteriales bacterium | reverse complement strand
CTCTCCCCGCAGGGAGATTCTGCTCAGCTGCCGCAGATTCCGCGGATTTGGGACGAGGACGTACCCCTCTCTCATCCGATTTAAAAACCACTCGGGATAGCAGGCGGGAATATCCGTCCGTCTGCTTGCGCTGATGAGCATGAAAAGTCCCCCCATTTTTTCTTTAAAATTAGTATACCATCTTTTGGAAAAGATGAAAAGATGGACAAAATTTTAGAAAGTTTGAAGATTTTGTTGCAACTTAAGCGTAAAAGAAATATAATAGTCTTTGATTTGTCATCGAAATCGAAGCCGGCAGCCGGTTCAATGTCGGGCGGGCCGTGTCTTTTTCTCTCTGGAAACGCATAGGAATGAAAAAGAACTTTGTGCGATGCAATGGACTAACTGATTTTGTTGGATGGAGCAGCAGTTATCCGCCCTGTCCGACGCTGGAAAGGAATGACTGTAAAGATGCAGATTTGGGAGATTATCAAGGCGGCGATTCTGGGAATCATCGAAGGCATCACCGAGTGGCTTCCTATCAGCAGCACCGGCCACATGATTTTAGCTGACGAGTTCATCCGTTTAAACGTTTCCGACGCTTTTAAGGAAATGTTTCTCGTCGTCATCCAGCTGGGAGCGATTTTAGCGGTGCTGGTGCTCTATTTCCATAAGCTGAACCCTTTCTCACCGAAAAAATCCGCCGAGGAGAAAAAAGAGACCTTCTCCCTCTGGGGTAAGGTGATTGTCGCCTGTATTCCGGCGGCGGTCATCGGACTGCTGTTTGACGATAAAATCGACGCCCTGTTTTATAATTACATCACCGTCGCGGTAACTCTGATCGTCTACGGCATCCTGTTTATCGTCATCGAAAACCGCAACAAAAACCGCACCCCTAAGGTGAACACTTTGGCTGAGTTTTCTTACCAGACGGCCCTCTTTATCGGCGTGTTCCAGGTGCTGTCCCTGATTCCCGGCACCTCCCGTTCCGGCGCGACCATTCTGGGTGCCATCCTCATCGGCACCTCCCGTTACGTGGCGGCTGAGTTCACCTTTTTCCTGGCGATTCCCGTCATGTTCGGCGCGAGCCTTCTAAAAATCGTCAAGTTCGGTTTTGCCTTTTCAGGAAGCGAAATCGCCATCCTCCTCACCGGTATGATCGTCGCCTTCGTCGTCTCGGTATTCGCCATCAAGTTCCTGATGGGTTACATCAAAAAACACGACTTCAAGGCTTTTGGCTGGTACCGTATCGTGTTGGGCGTCATCGTGGTGGGATACTTTCTTTTAAAACAATCCCGATTTTAACCTGTTTGGAAGATTCGGAAACGCATCAGCCAAATGAAGCATAAGTGAAACAGGGTGCCGTTTGTGCCCGAGGGACAAAAATGATGGCGGCAACTTTTGCAGGGTAAATGATGACCAATATTCGGAAGCGTGTCTCATCGCTTACCCAGGCAAAACCTCTGGAAAGGAATCATGATTTTAATGGCGATTCGGCAGCTGCGCTATTTCGACGATGAAATTCTCCGGAAAAAGTGCCGGGAAGTGGAGCAGATAGACAACAAAATCCGCCAGATCCTGCAGGATATGGCGGACACGATGTATCACAAAGGAAACGGCGCGGGTTTGGCCGCTCCACAGGTGGGGATTTTGAAACGCCTGGTGGTCATCGACGTGGGAAACGGCCTTTTAAAACTCGTCAATCCCCGCATCACCGATTTCGGCGGCACCCAACAGTGCAATGAAGGCTGCCTCAGCTTTCCCGGCAAATGGGGGAAAACTCTGAGACCTCAGTGGGTGACGGTAGAAGCGCTCAACGAACGAGGCGAGCAAATCCGCATCAAAGGCAAGGGAATACTAGCCCAATGCCTCTGCCACGAGTTGGACCATCTGGACGGCATCGTCTTCACCGACCGGGTGGCGGAATGGATTATCCCCTAAGGGAAAAGAAAAGCGTCCGGAATACCCGGACGCTTTTGCTGTATCAGGGGTGTTCGCCGCAGTTTTGACAGAACCGGGCATTTTGGGGATTCCTATGCTCACACTTGGAGCAAATCCAGAAATCTCTTGGCAGTTTGGCATAGGAATTGGAAGCGGCCACTGGTTTTTTCGGCTCTGTGCTCTTTACTTCGTTTTGAATGCTCCGAATGGTGTGGGCGGTTGACTCAACGGATCCGGCCAGGAAATCGACCCGGTCAAGAATCTCTCCCAGCGCGAATAAAATCAGGAAGAACAGTACGCCGCCGGCCACAGATGCGAAGAAAAGTCCCCAGCTGAAATCATAAGAAATGTTTCCCAAGATGATTCCCGATATAACCGAGGCGATCAACATAAGAAATGAAGCAATTTTGCATGCGATTGACATAAAATCCCTCCTAAATTTAATTTTGTTTATTATAATATATTTTACATAATTTGTCAATTATATTTAAAAAATATATTCACATTTTACAACTGCACGCAAAAAAGCCGCCCCGAAACGGGGCGGTAAAAAGTCTACATCTTGTGTTTCTCGGCGTTTAAGAGCCGCTGCTTGATATCCCAAAGCTTCTGGGACAAATCCACATAGTAGGTGTGGGGATTTTCGAACCGTTTCACCTCGTCCCACAAAGCGTCCACCTGCTCTCGGCAGTAGTCCTTGATGGTATGGATATCCGGCAGATCGTATACGAGCGTTCCATCTTTGAAAATCGGCATCAGCAGTTCCCGGGCGGTAAAATCCGTCAGGGTTTTCCGCTTCCAGGTGAAGTTTGGGTCGAATATTTCCAGCGGCTTCAACTCATCAATCATTTCGTCATGGACACAGATCAGGTCGGCGATAGCCTTTCCGGTTTCTTTCTCCGACAGCCGGTACACCTTCTTGAAATGAGGAGTCGTCACCTTGCCGGCATTCTCGCTGATTTTGATTTTAGGGACGATGGTTCCGTTTTGGTCTTCTTTGGCCGCCAGCTTGTAGACCCCGCCGAACACCGGATCGCTTTTGGCGGTGATGAGCCGCTCACCCACCCCGAACAGATCGATTTTCGCCCCCTGCAAGATGAGATCCCTGATGATGAACTCGTCCAGCGAGTTGGAGGCGACGATTTTACACTCCGTCAGCCCCGCCTCGTCCAGCATTTTTCGCGCTTTTTTGGACAAATAGGTAATGTCGCCGGAATCCAGCCGGATGCCGCAGTTTGTGATGCCCTGGGGCAGCAGCACCTCTTTGAACGCCTTTATGGCGTTGGGCACGCCGCTTTCCAGCACATTGTAGGTGTCCACCAGCAGGGTGGCGCTGTGGGGGTACAACTCACAGTAAGCCTTGAACGCCTCGTACTCGCTATCGAACATCTGCACCCAGGAGTGAGCCATGGTTCCCGTTGCGGGAACGTCATAATCCCGGTCGGTCATGGTGCAGGCGGTTCCGGCACAGCCGCCGATGAACGCTGCACGCGCCCCCAGCACCGCCCCTTCCGCTCCCTGAGCCCGGCGGGAGCCGAACTCGGCGATGGCCCGCCCCTCGGCGGCTCGGACGATGCGGTTTGCCTTGGTTGCGATGAGGGACTGGTGGTTTAAGGCCAGCAGCACATAGGTTTCGATAAACTGCGCCTCAATGGCCGGGGCTCTGACGATGAGAATGGGCTCCCCCGGAAAGACCGGCGTCCCCTCCGGAACCGCGTAAATGTCTCCCGTAAAACGAAATCCTCTCAGGTAGTCGAGAAATGCCTCGTCGAAAATCCCCTTTTCTTTTAAATAGGAAATGTCTTCCTCAGTAAACCGCAAAGAGCGGACATACTGGACGACCTGTTCCAGCCCGGCGGCGATGGCGAACCCACCTCCGTCGGGAATCTGCCGGAAAAAGACGTCAAAGTAGGCGATGTCGTTTTGCATCCCTTTTTTGAAATACCCGTTTGCCATGGTGAGCTCGTAAAAGTCGCAGAGCATGGTGTAATTTTGTTTATCCAATTTCATTCGCTCCCATCTATCGG
>CABUOE010000192.1 GCA_902493155.1 uncultured Eubacteriales bacterium | reverse complement strand
GGGATTTAAAAGCCGCCGTGGACGGCCTGCTGTCCCGGGAACCCTGGTGTCGCGTCTGGTGGAAGGGGAGGGAGACCGAATTTTGCTCCGGCAGGACGCCGCTTTGCTGGAAAGCGAGAGGGTTTCTTCTGAACCGTTGGCGATAGCCCTCCATCGGAACGACTTTCTGGTCAAGGCAATGGAGCCGGCCCTCAAGGAGCAGTTCGACCGTCCGGAATGGGAGGTGATCCAGTATCTGCTCATTGACGGAAGGTTTCAAGGGGCAGTTTACGGCAAGTTCAAAAACGGGCCTTTCCTGGTGGAGGACGTTTGGGCTGAGGAGCCGGTAAGGTACCGGAAAGAAGAACTTCTGCGGGCGGTTTGGGAGGCGAATCCGGCCCCGGAAAGCCGCCCGAAGCGGTACTGCGGGGAAGCATTACAGGAGGATTGACAGATGAAACTTGAGATGAAGGACAAAGGCCGCTACATGGACGGCAACACCCCGCGCAACGTGATGTTTTCGGTGTATCCTTCGGGAAGCGAATGGAAAGTCAGCGGATTCGGCATGGTGAGGGAACCGGGGCTCGTCTCCTGGAAATATTTCACCTACCCGCTTTCCGCATTCCGGGGCATAAAAACCCAGAGAAACCACGCCATCTGGCTGTGTCTGGATTTTCTCGCCGAGGAACGGACCGAAACCGTCTGCCTGCCAGGGCTTTCCAATGTGAGCGAGGTGGAGCGAACCCTCCGGGAATACCTAGCGGATCGGGATAAGCCGGTGAGGGAGCCGCTCGCTGTGAAAGAAACGCCTGCCGCCGAAGGGGAACCCGCTCCGGCGCAGTCACCTTCCTCGGAAGCTGTGCCCCAGAAGACTCAGAAGGACAGCGACCCCACTCGGACGCCGTCCTATTTCGTCACCGAGGCTGTCAAAGAGGCCATTGGGCTGTACCGGTATCCGGCCTACGCTCTGTATCGGGACGACGAATCGGCAGCGGCACTTTACCAGGACAGCGGCGGCAGCCTCTGCTTTTTGGGAGCGGACGGAAGTTATAAAAAAGAAGACCGCCGGGTGATCGAAAGGCGGCACATCCACTACTACGGTCCGGCGGGGCAGGTGGATGGCAGCAAGGAAGCCGCCGCCAGAATTCCGGTGGACTTGAGCTGGATTCCTCACCCAGAAGCCTATTTCCTCTATTGGGGGGAGATGGGGCGGCGGGCGGCCTCCGGGGAGAAGCTGCGGGGGATTCTGCTCCACTATTTCGATCCCAAGGAGAGTGTCTGCGGCGATTTGCTGCTGCCGGAGGGGGTGCTGGGCTTTCTGCGGGAGCATTTTCCTGAAAAGGACTATGAGCGGCAGCAGGCCGCCAAACGGCTGGAAGATGTCGGGGAAGCGACGGCAATGCCTTCGGGAGACACTGCGGCAAAAGATGGCGATGGGCCGGATCAGCAAGACGGTTCCGGGAAGGAAGCGGCCAAGACGGCGGTTTCCGAAGGGGTCCGGGCGGTTGCGGATAAGACAGGTGCGGGGCAGGAATCCAGGACTGTTCCGACCGCGGGGCAAAGCGCTGCGCTGACAGACGGGGTTCCCGGCCGGGGGGCAACCCCCGAAACAGAGGCAATGAAACCCTTCGGTTCCGCATCGGGGAGGACGGCGGCCCCGGTTTACGACAGGCCGTCCTACGCCAAGGCTTCGGAGGCATTTTCCAATCAGGGGACGGATTCCCATCGGGTTGAGGCAGCTGCTTCCCGGCAGGAGGGAAGTTTCACACCGGCCGGCGCTGCTTCCGGGCCTTCGGAGGGGAAAAGCGTATCCGGGACGAAGCTGGAGCAGCGGGATACCTCGTCCAATGGGAATTCCAGCGGAGCGGAACAGCCGTCGGTCGCCGTGGAAGCGACTGCCGGGAGCGAAGAAGCCTGTCCGTTGGCCCACGGCCTCCACGACCCCAACCCCGGCGGCAAGCTGACGGTTTCCCAGTACTGGGATCTGGCAAAGAAGCTGAAAAAGCTCTGGGACGACGGGCTCATCGACGAGCCGGAGTACCGCCGCATCAAGCGGGGGCTCTTAGACCGGACCTGAGCATTGATTGAAAAAACGAGGTTTTAAGATATGAAAGAAGTGAGGAAAAAAAGAGCGGTGGCAACTGCGGTACAAAATACGGCTGGAGGTGATGTGAAAACAGAATAGGAGGAGCATATGAAACAGAT
The DNA here is from genome assembly GCA_902493155.1 of uncultured Eubacteriales bacterium. Lineage (GTDB taxonomy): Bacteria > Bacillota > Clostridia > Oscillospirales > Ruminococcaceae > Fumia. The sequence goes on along the minus strand of CABUOE010000192.1, from coordinate 1,764 downwards.
TCCCGACCCAAACCGGGTCTTTCCCAATGAATATAAGACGTCCTGCTTTTTAAAGAACGTCGTTACCGCCCCGAACATCTTTGTGGGGGATTATACCTATTACGACGACCCTGTGGACCCCACCGGATTTGAACGGAACAACGTGCTCTTCAACTACCCCGCGTTTGGGGACCACCTGATCATCGGCAAGTTCTGCGCCATTGCAAGCGGGACGAAATTCATCATGGGCAGCGCAAACCACCGCATCAGCAGCATTTCTACCTATCCCTTCGCGGTGTTCGGCGGGGTATGGGCGGAACAGGTGCCGCCCCATCTCTCCCAGCTTCCCTTCAAAGGGGACACCATTGTCGGCAACGACGTGTGGATCGGGCGAGAGAGTGTCATTATGCCCGGGGTGAAAATCGGCGACGGGGCCATCGTCGCCGCCTATTCGGTGGTGACAAAAGATGTGGAGCCTTACACCCTGGTGGGCGGAAACCCGGCGCGTCCGATCAAAAAGCGGTTTGATCCGGAGCTGACCCAATTGCTGCTGGAACTGCGCTGGTGGGATTTTGAGCCGGAAAAGCTAGTCGATTTTTTGCCGGTACTTTGTGACGGGGACTTAGATGCCGTCCGCGCTCAAATCAAACAGATGCTAGGCAGATAGGGCGCATCGGGACGGAAAGAATGCGTCTGTTTCCGCAGTTTTTGCGGCGCGTCGGGACGTTTTTTCTATTATAACAGCGCCGCGGCAATAGACGGCGGCAAACAAAGGCGACAGTCGATTGACTGCCGCCTTTGCTATTGGAGCGATTTTGTCCTCCGGTAAGCGGATAGAGGACACCGTTGCCCACAGCTTCTCAGCGCTGACCATTTGATTTGCTGAATCAGGTCAACCTGATGGGGGACTGCGTTCTAGATACGTCGGTGTTCTGGGAGCAGACCGAAGGCCGGATCAGGTATTGGTAAAATTAAGAAAAGCTCAATTTATAGTTAATTTAAGTGAGAAAATTTAATTTTGTTGTGAATAGATTCAGGATTTATATGATGTCAAAATGAGTGTATTGAAGTAAAAATAGAATAGTATTATAATAATGTCGACAATAGATTTATGGAGATATTGTCTATAATTTAGAGACGATTCATGCAAATTTTTATGGAGATTGCAAATAGCAATAAAAAGCAGAATCGTCGAAGGAGGTATTGGAATGAGATGGAAAAAAGTTCTGAATGCAGGGCTGTGCAGTGCACTTGCAATTGCAATTACACTGAGCAGCGGTTTGGTGGACGCCGTAGGCGGACTCACCAAAGTTAGCGCCGCAGGCGCTGAAATCAACTGGGCGCTGGGAAAGCCCTATACGTCAAGTGTGCCGGAAAATTATTATCACAGCAATAACGACCCGGATTTGACGAAATTTACAGACGGTGTGTATGGAACCGACTGGGATGTGAACACAGTTGGTTTCTATGCCAAGCCTCCTGCAGAAGGCCCGCAGACTTTTGTCATGATTTTAGGTGAACAGAACTACCCCATTAAGAGGGTAGTGGTCAGTGGTTTTGCCTATGTAGGAGCAGGTATCGGTTCCTGCGACGTTTTAGTGGAATATCAGACAGCGGAGATGCTGGGGACTGACCAATGGGCCAGTGCGACGAGCCTGTCTGCTACCAACTCCGACGGTGCGTATGATTTGTCTGCCGAGATTGACATTGGTGCGGCACAAGTCCGTTTTACCGTATCGGGTACTCACACTTGGACTTTCCTAGATGAAATAGAACTTTGGGGTC
>CABUOE010000191.1 GCA_902493155.1 uncultured Eubacteriales bacterium | reverse complement strand
TTTGGACTTTTTGCATGTCTCTTCCTCCTTGACTTTGCTCTGACAAAACATTATAATATGGCTGATTTTACACCTTATAAGGGAGAGAATTATTTTGGAGGAAAAGAAAAAGGCCCTGAAAGCCGCCTTTCCGCACACCATCCCTGTTTTAACCGGTTTTATTGTGCTCGGAGCTGCCTACGGAATTTTGATGACTGAGGCAGGATATTCCTGGATTTGGACAGTTCTCACCTGTGCGTTTGTATTCGCAGGCTCAATGCAATTTGTCTCTGTCGGTATGCTATCTCTGGGTTTTCACCCTGTCAGTGCCGTATTAATGACCCTAATGGTCAATGCCCGTCACCTTTTCTATGGGATTTCCATGCTACAAAAATTCAAAGGAACCGGTAAACTAAAGCCCTATCTTATTTTTAGTTTGTGTGACGAGACCTTTTCGATCCTCTGCTCCGCACAGCCTCCTGTGGGCGTCAGCTCCAAGTGGTTTATGTTTTTTATTGCCGTTCTGGATCATTTATACTGGATCATCGGCGGATTGCTGGGCGCGGTTTTAGGCTCTTTTATGACGTTTAACACAAAGGGGATCGATTTTGTACTTACAGCGCTCTTTGTCGTTATTTTCATCAATCAGTGGAAGGCGACAAAAAATCATCTTCCTGTTTTGGTAGGAGTCGGTGCTTCCCTGCTATGCCTGATTCTGTTTGGCCCCTCCAATTTCCTGATTCCGGCGATGGTGCTGATCCTTCTTTTGATTACCTTGCTGAAAAAGCCTATGGGAAGGGAGAAATTGCTATGACAATCCTCCAGTCAGCCTTATTTTTTGGCATTATTGCCGTCACAACGGTATTGACTCGTGCGCTGCCCTTTCTTTTGTTTCCATCCAACAAAGAAACTCCTCCATATATTACCTATCTCGGAAATGTCATCCCCTTTGCCATGATTGGTATGCTGGTGGTGTATTGCCTCAAAAACGTCTCTTTGTGTACTTTTCCCTTCGGCCTTCCGGAGATTATTGCAATCGCCGTCATCACAGTTCTGCATTTATGGAAGGGAAACACCCTGCTCAGCATCGGCGCCGGCACTGTAATCTACATGATTCTAGTTCAATTCGTGTTTATATAGAAAAAGCTCCCGATTACTCGGGAGCTTTTTTACTATCTTTTTAGCTTGGTGATAAACTTTCCCAAAACTTTTTTAGTCAAAAACAGCATCGTCTCATCCTTTAGCAGCAATAACGCTCCAAAATAAACGAAAATGCAGATGGGCACAATGACGATACAGTTGACAATCATACCAAAGCCCAGCTGTTTTACCAGCCAGGTAATGGGGACAAACAGCAAAGACAGCAAAATGTATTTGATATTGGTCCTTGTAAAGAAATGAAAGTCGATTTCCAGCCGGTTCCGGATAAACCAGAACATAATCCCCATGACTACAATTTCGGCAATCAAAGTCGTGGAAACCGCCGTCACCGGAGTGTAAAGCCCCATCCAAATCAACAAGCCGTTTAAGACTACGTTTAAAACACCGCCTACCAGCAAAATCCGCACCAAAAATTTCTCCTGGTTTTTCACATAGAGCACTTGGTTGGCGCAGATGGTATAGACAGAGCTTTCCATGGTTCGAATTGCGAAAATAATCAGCACCGGAATTGACGCATCATACTTACCGCCACCGTAAATCCACATGATCTCCGGCGCCAAACAGGCGATTCCCACACAGGCGGGAAAAACCACCAGCATAAAGCTTTTATAGCTTTTATTTAAAAGCTCCATATACTCGGCCTGCTTGTTATTGCTATTATAGTAAGCAAGCCGCGGCACCGCCACCATGACGATGGACGCCAATAGGTTCGATATCATGTAAGTGATATCCTGAGGTGTCTTATAAACGGTAACCGAAACCTTATCTACCACCTGCCCCAACATCATTTTGTCAAACTGAGTGTAGAGCAGATTTACGTTTGATATGATGAGGATGCTGATAAGCGGAACGATGTGCTTTTTGATTTCCAGGTCCTTGAAGCTGATGGGAATCCGTTTGCTGACGTACACAAAGCTGATGAGATTGTTGAGAATATCGGTCAAGACGATGATGACGCTGTATTTGACCACGTCGTCCGGCTTGTGGATGAAAGCAAAAATCCCGACCACGTAAATCAGCCGTACGATTACCGTTTTGATAGTGATAAACCGGTAATTCTCCACCGCCTCGTTGAGCCATTCCACCATAAAGATGTTGGCGAACACCTTTAGCCCCAACACCAGGTAAATCATCCTGGTCATGGATTCCACCGAGAACCACACAACGCCGGTATAGGCGATGAGCACAATGACATTGGTGCAGATGCCGATGGAAAACAGGCTGGAATAGAGCTTTCTGGTTTTTTCCTTGTCATCCCGCACACCGGCCAATTCCCGGATGCCGTAGGTGTAAATCCCGAAAACGCCAAAAATCAGAGCGAAATCAAGCCAGGTGCTGGCGTCGTTAAAAGCGCCGTACAGCTGCTTATCAAACAGCCGCTGAATATACGGGCCCACCAAGACCGGCACAATCAGCCGGAACACTTTGAGCACAAAATTGTAAATAGAATTGGTCGCAATCGATTTAGACATGTTTGCCCTCTTTTATATTGGGATGGTATTCATGGTCAAACGACAGATAATGGGGCTTGTGGTTGGAAATCCGCTGTTCTTCCGGCGGCGGAGTCATGTAATCCCCATAGCAGGCCTTTAACGTCTCGTGGGTATTTTGCGGAACCGGCAGCTGAAACCCGTCGTAATCCACATACTGCGGCGTTCCCAGCCACTCCCGCTTAAAGTCGTATTTATGGCTGAAGGTGAAAGAAATGATATCGCTGCACATGGTATCGTCTTTTTTCAGCTTGGGAAACACCTTCCGATACCACCATTTGCAAATTTTTTCACTTTTGAAAATCCGGTTGGTCACTTTGTAAAGATACCGTCCCGAATGATTCGGAACATACTGCCGCTTTGCGTTGAAATCAAACATGGTGATGAGTTCCGTCACCCGGCGAAGAAACCCGTTCTTTACGTAATCGTCCAGCACAAAGATATCGACGAAAATCCCGTGGTGCATCTCTAAATCCTTGTTTTCCGTCTCGGCGAAAGCGGTGTTGTTCTTCCGGATTTTCGCAAATTTCACCGTATACCCCTTGTCGGTCTCCACATCCTGGAAAAAATAGCCCTCTACCGGATGTTGAAGCCACAGCTCCCGAAATCGCTCAAAATCCTTCCGGAACATAACGATGTCCGCGTCGTTGTCCCATGGAATAAAGCCGTGGTGCCGCACCGCCCCCAACTCGGAACCGTAAAAGAGATAGTATGGCACCTCGTATTTCCGGCAAAAACCATCGATGACTAGTAAAATTTCATTAACGGTCTGTTGGACTCGCTTGAGAGTCTCTTCATCCATTTAAACCATACCCTTCTGAAAGGAAAATATTGTAAAGCGCCAAAGTACCCTAATCTTTGATTGGGCCGGCGGACCAAGTTGTTATTTTCCAGCGGATTTCCTAAAAATTTTATCGTGAAGTCTTGCGATAACCGGTTTTGGCCCTTTGGGGAATTCCCGGTCGATAAAGTACATCATCACGCTCATATACATCCAGAAAATAACGCCCAGATAATAGTGGCCGTACACGATTCCGGTGTCGGTCATGGTGCGCAGCAAAATCGTTGCAATGATACAGATACATGCAATGGCCAATTTATTTTGATTCTTGTTTTTATAGCTCCAGATCATGTACCGGATCACTCTCACAAGCACCATCAAGCCAAAAATCACGAAAAGGCCGAGCCCCACTAAGCCGGACGCCGCGGCGATTTGGAAGAACAGGTTATGGAGTCCGCCCGTTACGCCGGGGAGATAAACGTCGTCGCCAAAATTGGTGAAGTACCGGGCAGCATACCGGTAAGCATGGATCGGAACGTTGTCGTTTCCGACGCCGAAAAGAGGATCGTTTTCGAGG
>CABUOE010000190.1 GCA_902493155.1 uncultured Eubacteriales bacterium | reverse complement strand
ATCACTCTATTACCAATATTGCCCTTTTTGGCGTAGACGAGCGGGAGGGGGAAACCGCCTTTCGTTCCGACGCGATTATGGTGCTCACAGTGGATAAACAGAACAACAAACTGAAGCTCTCCACTGTGATGCGGGACAGCTACGTCCCCATTGAAGGGCATGGGAAAGACAAAATCGCTCATGCATATTTTTACGGTGGACCGGAGCTGGCGGTCAAAACCCTGAATCAAAATTTTGGACTCAACATCCGGGAGTATGCCACAGTAAACTTTAATCAGATGGCCCAAATCGTAGACTCGGTGGGCGGCGTCGACATCGAGCTCTCTGAGGAGGAGCGCAAGGACGCCAACCGGAGTATCTGGGAGCAGTCGGAGGTAGCGGGATTGCCGCCGGACTATATCGGTTCCGCCGGACTGCAAACCTTAAACGGAACCCAGGCGGTGGCTTACGCCCGCATCCGTTATGTAGGCAACGCGGATTTTCAGCGCACCAGCCGCCAGCGTGAGGTGCTGCGGAAGATTTTCGAGAAAGTGAAGAAGATGAATCCGTTGGATTACCCCGGTTTTGCCAAAAAGCTTCTCCCCTGTATTGAGACTTCTCTCAGCATTGGCGAAATCATGGATTTGGGCGGGATTATGCTGCGAGATGTCACCTTTGAGGAAATGCGCTTCCCCGACAGCCGCGACTTGATCGGAAAGGATGGAACCATCCGGGTCAACGGCACCGATTATCTCAACCTGGACATTGAACTGACGAAAGAACATATGCACCAATTTATCTTTGACGACGAGGACCCTTTTGCAGAGCGCAATGAATCGGGATATTCCTCTGACGGTAACTCTCAGCAAGGGAGCAAACCCGATTCCAGCAATAAAACAACACAAAGCGCCGGGTAATCCCGGATTTATCACTAAAAAACGGCGAGTATCCGTTCAAACGGATACTCGCCGTTTTTTTCAGGTTAAAGAAGCCTTGTAACCCTCGCCCCAATTCCACATAGCGTCGAGAATGGGCTTTAAACTTTCACCAAGCTCCGTCAGAGAGTATTCCACTCTAGGTGGGACTTCCGCATATACCGTTCGGGTTAGTAATCCGCTTCCTTCCATAGCACGAAGTTGTGCAGTCAGTACTTTTTGGGATACGCTTCCGATCGATCTTTTTAATTCTCCAAAGCGTTTTGTACCCGAAAGCAAGTCCCGAAGAATCAACACTTTCCATTTATCTCCAATTAAGGTTAAAGTCGTTTCTACGGGACATGCGGGCAGTTCTTTTACGTTTTTTTGCTCACTCATATCTATAACCTCCGTTTAATAGTTTCCTATAGAAATTATCATCCTGATTGTACCATACGGCTTATTTAGAGTCAATATTTCCGCAAAGAGCAAGGTGAAAAAATTTATATCCTTATTTATTGCCTCAAAAGCCCCAAATTACGCGTTTCTTTCCTTTTGGTAACTGTCCAACAGTTTCCTTTCAGTAACTACGCTACAATAAAGTGCTTACTTTACAAGTGAAACTATTATCCATATAATATAGTCAAGAGCTACGGAGAACGGCCGCTGCGAAGCTCAAGACAAATCTAAAAGGAGAAATCCGAAATGAACATTTTTAAGAAATTTTTGGGCAACTGCCAAACTAATACCAAGGAGAAAACCAAAATGACAAATACACAGAAAGCTCTAGAACTCATTCACACTTTCGCTACTGGCGACACTGAAAAGGTCAAAAGCCTGTTGGCAGAAGGCTACATTCAGCACAACCTTGCATACGGCACTGGACGTGAAGCCTTTGTCAGCTCGGTTGGATACCTGGCGTCTGCTCCTGTTAAGACTACGGTAAATAATATCCGTGCTTTTGAGGACGGCGATAAGGTATTCTTGCAGACAGTTTACAATTTTGCTGGTGCGGGCGAACAGGTTGCTTTTGACATCTTCCGCTTCGATGCAAACGGTCTGATTGCCGAGCATTGGGATAACCTTGCCATAAAGGCAGAGCCGAATCCCTCCGGCAGGACGCAGATCGACGGTACAAAAGAAATCAAAGACCTTGACAAGACCGAGGAAAACCGCCAGTTGGTTAAGAACTTCCTCTATGATGTCATGCAGGGCAATCGCCCTGAAAAAACACCCGACTACTTTGACGGCGACACTTACCTTCAGCACAATACGGGTATTGCCGACGGCCTGTCCGGTTTGGGTGCTGCGCTGGCAGCCCTTGCGGAGCAGAATATTCAGATGGTCTATACCACCGTTCATCAGGTGCTTGCGCAGGGGAACTTTGTGCTGGCTGTCAGCGAGGGGACTTTGGGTGGCGCTCCTACCAGCTACTATGACCTGTGGCGTGTGGAGAACGGCAAAATTGCCGAGCATTGGGATGTAATGGAAACCATTGCCGACAAGTCCACCTGGCAGAATCAGAATGGGAAGTTCTAAATGAAATCAGCCAAAACCTCGCATACTTAAAGTCTGCGAGGTTTTGGGCTGTTTATATCCATTATGTAAAGAGGACAAAAAATGAACTATTTGCGTTTTTTAGAACAAGAAATACATTCCGTCGTTATGGCGACTGTTGATGATCAGGGGCTTCCTGTAACCTGTGCCGTTGATATCATGGACAGCGATGAAAAAGGGCTGTACTTCCTCACTGCTAAAGGGAAAGGATTTTATGACCGTTTAAAAAGGAATGACTATGCTGCATTAACAGGAATGAAAGGTGGCGATACGCTGTCCTGTGCGGCGGTTTCTGTTCGTGGTAAGGTGGAGGAGCTTGGAGATAAACTATTGCATAGACTATTTTTGAAGAACACATATATGAACGAAATCTACCCGACAGAACAATCCCGTAAGGCTCTTACCGTTTTCAGGCTTTATGAGGGCTTCGGAGAATGGTTTGACCTTTCAAAGAAGCCTATTGAAAGAGCGTCTTTTACGATTGGAGATACGAAAGCAAAAACACAAGGTTATTGGATTACAGATCATTGTATCGGCTGTAAGGAATGTAAAGCCTTATGCCCGCAAAACTGTATTGACTTTACGGCAATTCCTGCTGTAATCGAGCAGGCTAACTGCCTGCACTGCGGAAACTGCCTGCTGTCATGTCCGCAAAAGGCGGTTGTTCGGAAAGGATAAGAGTATGACACAAACCGAGAGAAGAATTTATTTAATAAAGGCGCTGCTTCTGGAGCAGCCAAAGTATTCGGAAATAGAAATCCCAGCGGGCGAGCAGGAACAAAGAGTTTTACTCCGTTCGCTTTTGAATATTCGTATGCCGCAGCCCGTAAGCCCTGAATTTTTAAGTGTGCAGGATGCCTATTTACAAGAGGAAATAAAACGAAAGGGCATTACAAATCTTGCCGACTTACAGCCGATACAGCAGGGGATTTACCTTTGGAAAGGCGATATTACCACGCTTCGCTGCGACGCCATTGTGAATGCGGCAAATAGCAGAATGCTCGGCTGTTTTATCCCTTGCCACCGCTGTATTGATAACGCCATTCATAGCTTTTCGGGGGTTCAGCTTCGGGCTACCTGTGAAGATTTGATGCAGAAACAAGGACATGAGGAAAAAAGCGGCACAGCCAAGATCACACCGGCATACAATCTGCCCTGCAGCTATGTCCTGCACACGGTCGGTCCGATCATTCATGGCTGGCCTACGAAAAAAGATAAAGAACTGCTTGCTTCCTGTTACTACTCCTGCTTGGAATTGGCAGAGAAAAACGCTGTGAAAAGTATTGCGTTTTGCTGTATTTCTACGGGGGAGTTTCACTTTCCTCAGGCACAAGCGGCGGAAATTGCCGTGCAAACCGTGAAAGAATACCATAGTGGAATTAAGGTGATATTCAATGTTTTTAAGGAAGCCGACTATAGCATCTACCGAGAGTTACTGCAAACAAATTGAAAAGCTCAAAAGAGAGATAAAAACTGCCGATGCTATTGTAATCGGCGCAGGGGCAGGAATCTCTTTGTCTGCGGGCTTTGCCTATGACGGTGAGCGTTTTGAAAAGAATTTTTCAGATTTCCGCAAAAAATATGGTTTCACAGATATGTACTCCGGCGGCTTTTATCCCTATGATTCTCTTGAAGAATATTGGGCATGGTGGTCAAGGCATATTCTTCTCAACCGCTATGATGTAACAGCAGGGAAACCGTACACCGCCTTGCTGCAGCTTGTGAAGGACAAGGACTATTTTGTGCTGACGACCAATGTAGATCATCAATTCCAGCTTGCGGGCTTTGATAAAA
>CABUOE010000189.1 GCA_902493155.1 uncultured Eubacteriales bacterium | reverse complement strand
TTAAGGATTGGCGGCTGATCGTCAAGGACACCAACGGCTTTCGAAATGCTCAAGTGACGGCTGGCGGCGCGTCGGTAACAGAGTTCCAGTCTCAGACGATGGAATCAAAGCTGGTATCGGGGCTTTATGCTTGCGGCGAGGTGTTGGATGTGGACGGGGACTGCGGCGGCTTCAATTTGCAGTGGGCCTGGTCGTCGGGACGGTTAGCGGGACTTTCCGCCGCGGAGAAATAGAGGATCATTGTTAATAGAAAAATAAGCTGCCCCAGTAATTGAGGCAGCATTATATTTGTAGCTATCTCCCTAATAAGTGACATCGGACAGCATGATGTCCACGATGCCCAATTTTCCGCCCACTTTTCGTTTGGAAGTATAAACCGGTTCGTCCGAGACATAATCGTTGTCGACGAGTCTTGCCTTCATGCGGATGAGAATTTTGACCCCGGGGTGGTTGTCGGCGATGATGCACTGCCCGCCGTGGAGCTCCACTGTTTTTTGCAAGATATCGTAGCACATTTTTTTCATGGCGGGAGGCTCACCAGTGGCGTCCAGGGCCACCACATCCAAAATACCGGGCGTGGTTACCGCCTCGTAATCGGTTACGTTGTCTTCCAAAGTTAAAAGCATCTCGTCGGGAAAAAACTCCGTGCGGCAGATAAAATGGCCTTCTTCCTGTGCATAGAGATAGGAAATGTTGATGACATTGAGGATCGCCGTAGCAAACAGAGCCTTATCCACCTTAACGATTCCGTTTTGATAGTCCGGATCAAAGACGAAGGAGAGCCCAGTGGCAGCGAGAATCATCTCCGCCTGATTCATCAGAGGAGTGAAATACTCGTGGAAATCCACTTCGGTCAGATAGATGGCGTTCTCGTCGGAGACGGTATAATAAGCGTTAAAATTGTAGGACAGTTTCAACAGCGAACGGCAGTTGCGTTCAATGTCCCGAATATGATGGGCAGATTCATAGTCTTCCCGTTCCACCAGTCTTTCGGAGATGAGTTCCGAAAGGCTGAAGATGCTGGTCATCCGCTGACGGATGTAGTAGGCAAGAAGTTTGACGCTCCCTTGCTCGTTGCCGTTGCTGGCTAAATGAAAGGGACAGCTTTCGTAGTGGACAGCCACATAAAGGGGACCTTCTTTGGAATCGGGGAAGGTCAGTACTTCCAGGCGATCCTGCCCGCCTAATTTATTATATATTTGAATCGAAGTGGTTGGCGGCCTATCCTCCACAGACAAACCAGTCAAAGAAAACTGAGGAAAGCTTTCCGCCATATTGATTCCTTCCGCCACATGGGGAAAATCTTTCATTGCAGCAGTATTGACCCACAGAATCATCAAGTCTTCGCCAAAACAAAAGCATGGCTGCTCATGAGAGCGATAAAGTTTATATAACCAATCGGTTCTTCCGGCCATAAGAACTCCCTTCCTGTCACCCTGTTTCATTGGTAGGCTGTTGCCGGTGTACATAGGTCAATTAGTAGATACCGGAAACGATATTTTATGCGGCTTTTATCATCCGCGGCACCAAATAAGACAGATATTTATTGATATAGAAGATAAGTGTATTCTTTTCTGTATTACAAATTCCTGAATTCATTATACCTATTTTCGTTTTCTTTGTAAAGCAAGTTGGAAAGTATTTCCAGGTGGCTTTACCATGGGAAAAGCCCGGCTTTACAATTTTGTGGAAATTCGCTACAATAAAACAGAATTTTCTGTTTAAAGGAGATATCATGGGTATTGTTTGCAATGATTGGGACGAATTCTTAGAAGGTCAATTTCGGCAGAATTACTATAAGCAGCTACAAAAATTTCTCTGTCGGGAATACGAAACGGAAACGATTTATCCAGCTCAATCCCAATGGTTTACCGCTTTTCAACTGACGCCTTATAAGGATGTGAAAGTTGTGATTTTGGGACAAGATCCTTACCATGGCCCAAACCAGGCTCACGGTCTCGCGTTTTCGGTCCCAAAAGGGGAAAAAATCCCTCCTTCCCTGAAAAATATTTTCAAGGAGTTGGAGGGGGATATGGGGATTGCCCCGCCTTCCCATGGGAATTTAGAAAGCTGGGCCAGGCAGGGGGTACTGCTTTTAAACACAGTGCTCACTGTCCGCGCCGGACAGGCAAATTCTCACCGAGGGAAAGGCTGGGAAAGCTTTACCGATGCTGCGATTGCGCATTTAAACGAACGGGAAAAACCCATGGTGTTCCTTCTTTGGGGAAGCAATGCCCAGCAAAAGGAGGCACTCATCACCAATCCCAGGCATTTCGTATTAAAGGCCGCACATCCCAGTCCACTGTCTGCCAGTCGAGGATTTTTCGGATGCGGGCATTTTTCTAAATCCTGCCAATTTTTGCATAAACACAGCATGAAAATCGATTTTTGTATTCCATAATAGAATATATTTATTATATCATATTGACCTTTTCAAATCCAGTGCGAATATGATATAATTTTTTATATGCGAAAATTGAGTGTATAAAATACGGCGGATTTTCCATACAATATTTGTATGGAGGGACCAATCATGTTTCATGTACAAAAGCCGGAAATGATTAACAAAACCATTCGAATGCCTCAGGAATTGGTTCGTCAAATGGAGGTTTTAGCGCAGAAGAAGGGTATTTCACTGAACAATCTCATCGTTCAGTGCTGTCGGTATGCGATGAACGACCTGCCTCCTGAAGAATCCAAGAAGTAGGCCAGGAAAAAGGAGAATTTATGAGCAAACAGGTGTGGAAGCCGGGCACAATGGTATCACCAGTGCCTCCAGTTATGGTTTCTTGCGGCTCTTTAGAAAAACCAAATATTTTAACTATAGCGTGGACAGGGATTGTCAACACCATTCCCGCCATGACTTATATCTCGGTTCGGCCAGAGCGGTATTCCTATCCGCTCATCAAAGAGAGCGGGGAATTCGTCATCAACCTGACCACACGAAATCTCACTTGGGCGGCGGATTACTGCGGGGTCAAAAGCGGGGCGGACACCGATAAGTTCGCCGCCTGCAAACTGACGCCGGAGGCCGCTTCTCAGGTGGGCGCGCCCCTGATTAAGGAAAGTCCTGTCAACATCGAGTGCCGGGTGAAACAGGTGATTCCCCTTGGCAGCCACGACATGTTTTTGGCCCAAATCGTCGCCGTCAACGTGGACGAGGCGCTGGTGGATCAAAGCGGCAAGCTTCATCTGGACAAAAGCGGGCTGGTGGCCTATTCCCACGGGGAGTATTTTGCTTTGGGGGAAAAGCTGGGTTCCTTTGGGTATTCGGTGCGCAAAAAGCCGAAGCCTGCCGCCCATCGCCGTTCCCCCAAAAAGAAACCACACAAGAAAAAATGAGTAGTGAAAAAGCAGAGGGACAACCTCTGCTTTTTCACTTTTCTAAGGTTTGTATGTGATAAAACTTAGAAGGCAATGAAGGAGAGAAAAATTAATCCAAGTGGGGGACCGGGCCGGTGTAGGGACGGGAGCGGATGCGATCGAGAGCTTTTTTGTCCAGCGGGAGGGGGAGGTAATTAGGGCAGCAGCCTCGGTTGTCAAGGACGATAGCACTCGTAGCAGTCCCAGTTGGCGCAGAAGATGTTATGGCAGTGAAGAGTGGTCATGACTTTTCATCCTCCTCCAAATTCTCCAGCATGATTCTGACGGCCTCCACTACGAAGGCACTAAAAGTGCAGTTTTTCCCACGTATTGCGTTTTCCACTTCATCAATTACATCAACGGGAAAACGAACTGATTTGCTGGCTGTGGGAGGAATCTCTGGAATTTTAATGGGCCGCATGTCATCACCTGTGCTGTATTTTTTATAATTTACTTTCTTTTTACCGCATTATGCGGTAAAATCCATCAAAGATGGAATCAAAAGGCTCTCGCCTTTTGATCAGGCAAATTGCGAGCATTTCATGCCCGCAACTATACTATTTTTTATTTTTTCATATCTATTCTATCATACGAAAGACACATTTGTATGTAGCGCGATGGCCCGACGATGGTCTGACTTTTTGTCTGTTTACTACTATTGCTTTATTATATGACAAAATGTCTTACAGATACTGGCCATTCTTGTTTATTCTGCAACGATAAGGCAAAGGCTTCCTTTGCTGTTTATGATTATATCATAAAATAATTGGTTAAATACGCTAATGAAACGTTTCAAGAAAATTTTATTGGCGAGGATGTGAATATTATTTCAAGTGATCGAGGGATAAAAATAACCGCCTTGTTTTAAATAAGGCGGTTATTTTTGTAGGGGCGGGGCTCTGCCCCGCCCTGCGAATCGCAGGAAACGTGTCGGTAAAACCGCGGGCGGGGCAGAGCCCCGCCCCTACGGTCTTTCGAGAGGGTTTGTAAAAACGGCGG
>CABUOE010000188.1 GCA_902493155.1 uncultured Eubacteriales bacterium | reverse complement strand
CGGTATTCTGGATGCCATTCAGACTCCCTCGCCTGACCGTATCCCGGTAGATTGTGCAGTGGCCGGCCCCTGCGGTGGCTGCAGCCTGCGGCATCTGGATTATGCCGCTGAACTGCGCGCCAAGGGCGAAAGCGTTACCGATGCTTTCCGCCGCATTGGCGGGCTGGATGTATCTGTGCTGCCGCCCCTCCCCTCCCCCGAGATCGACCGCTACCGCAATAAGGTTCAATTCCCGGTGGGCCGTGATAAAAATGGCAAGCCCTGCATCGGTTTCTACGCCGGGCGCACCCATCGCATTGTACCCTGCCCCGACTGCAAGCTGCAGCCGGATGTGCTGAACGAGATCGGCAATACCCTCTGCGATTTCTTTGCCGCCTACAACATTCAGCCCTACGATGAGCAGACGGGCAAGGGGCTGGTGCGTCATGTGTTTCTGCGCCGGGGTGTCCACAGCGGCCAGATCATGGTCTGTCTGGTCTGCACCCGGGCAAAGCTGCCCCACGCAGAGGAGCTTTGCCGCGCACTGACTTCGCAGTTTGCCGATATCGCCACCATCCTGATCAATGTCAACGCCAGAAACACCAATGTGATCCTGGGCAGCGAGACCCACATCCTGTACGGCCCCGGGTTCATTGAGGACACCCTCTGCGGCGTTCCGGTACAGCTGGGCCCCTTGTCGTTCTATCAGGTCAACACCCTGGCCGCTGAGCAGCTCTATGGCATTGCTGCAGAATATGCTCAGTTGACCCCGGATGACCTGCTGCTGGATCTCTACTGCGGCATGGGCACCATTGGCCTGTCCATGGCAGACCATTGCCGGGAGCTCATCGGCGTGGAGATCGTGCCTGAGGCCATCGAAAGCGCCAAGGCCAATGCTGCCCGCATGGGTGATACCATAGCCGCAAAGAGCCGCTTCTTCTGCGCCGATGCTGGTAAGGCGGCCTCTCAGCTTGCCGCCGAGGGCCTGCACCCGGATGTTGTGATGCTCGACCCGCCTCGCAAAGGCTGTGACGAAGCAACCCTTTCCGCTGTCGTCACCATGTCCCCCCGCCGAGTGGTCTATGTCAGCTGCAACCCCTCCACCGCCGCCCGGGATGCCAAGTGGCTGGAAGAGCATGGGTATCGGGCAGAAAAGGTGCAACCGGTGGACCTTTTCCCGAGGACGAGGCATTGCGAGGTTGTGAGTTGTTATACCAAAACGATGTAACAAACGCAACCCTCAAGCCATTGCGAATGTGTAATTGCACTTTCCAAGGGTGAGATCGACTCCAAAAAAGTCCGTGTAGAGTTCTCCTTGGAGGGCATGGACACCTCCGGATTGCAGAAAGGCGCGACTTATCCTGAAATCAAAGCCCGCGTGTTGGAACAAACTGGGCTGAAGGTATCTTCCCTGTATATCTCGCAGGTTAAGCAGAAATGCGGTCTGGAGGTACGGGAGAACCACCATAAGGCGAAGTCCGAAAATACGAAGCGGCCTCAGTGCCCACCGGAAAAGGAAGCGGCTATCCTTGATGTGCTAAAATATTTTAAGATGATATGATATAGATTTATAAGAGTTACATTTTACTTTTTTAGTTTCTTTGTTATTTGTGAGGTATTGTTATGAAAATTATCTCCTTATTTAATAATAAAGGTGGCGTTGGAAAAACCACCTTGGCTTATCATCTTTCGTGTGCTCTTGCTGCTTCC
The DNA here is from genome assembly GCA_902493155.1 of uncultured Eubacteriales bacterium. Classification (GTDB taxonomy): domain Bacteria; phylum Bacillota; class Clostridia; order Oscillospirales; family Ruminococcaceae; genus Fumia. Next base: position 2,780 of record CABUOE010000188.1, on the reverse strand, counting down.
GACAAAAAAGTTCTAATGATTGACCTCGATCCTCAGTGCAATTTAACTATCTGTGCCTGTGACATAGAAGATTTACACCGAATCTGGGAGAGCGAAGATGCTTTCATTGATGAGGGATTCGAAGCAACTCGCGACAAAATGTCGGCTGCGGAATACAAAGAGTTAAACGAGCACCCTCATACAATTCATTATTTACTGAAGCCAACAGAAGATGGTACTGCTGATTTAGAAAAGCTACCTCCTCCCATTAACCTAGCAACGAATTTAGATTTATTACCCGGTCGACTCACTTTGCACATGTACGAAAATAAAATCTCCGAGCGTTGGAATAGCGCCTATACTGGGGATCCTCTTGCCATCAAAACTATAACTAAAATCAGAAAAATTGCTATTGATTATGCCAATCAGTACAATTATGATTATGTTATTGTTGACACTTCTCCAAGCCTTGGCACTCTTAATAAGGTTATTATTTCAACCGTTGATGGCTTTATTATTCCTTGCTTTCCGGATATGTTTTCTTTGTATGGTATTCGGAATATCGGTCGTTCTCTTGAAGCATGGAAAAAGGAACTTGACATTATTTATTCGCTAATTTCTGATGACAAAAGGAAAAATTTTCCTTCCAACTTTGTTCAGTTCCTTGGATATACCATTTATAATGCAAAAAAATATGACGGTTCCAAGAATAAATACGCCCTTGCATCTGCTCATTATCGATATGTCGAGCAAATTCCTACAACAATCGAAACTTTTATTCCAAAGTCTATCTGTGCACATGTTCCCTTTGATACCTTAAAAGAACCAATTGGAGGAACCAGCATTATGTACTCACATAATACTTTTCCTAGTATGGCTCAAAAGTATCATCACCCCATGTGGGAATTACCAACCTGTACTGATTTGGAACAGCCTGAAAAGGCAACTATCACAGGTGGCTCTCGACAAATTTATTTCAATACAAAAGATAGTTATATCACTTTTTCCAAGGATTTAATTACTCGGATTAAACAAATCGGAGATTAACTATGGACAAATATGACGAAATTGTCAAACTCTATGAACAAGAGCACTATCGCTTTGAACTGTTCATGAATGGTGTTTATGATTATTTTCGGCTTGCACCCGCTTTGCGAGAAGAGCCATTACCCTTAGTTCATTCTCTAAAAAGCCGTTTAAAGGATCCTTCTCACTTACGCGAAAAGCTTCAGCGAAAGGATTCTTCAAAAAATCCCATTACCACAGAAAATGTTTTTGAACGTATTACAGATTTAGCAGGCATTCGAGTTCTTCATTTATATCAGCAATAGTTCACCGGAATCCATGCTGCCATTCAACGGAAGATTTTAGATGGTGATTGGGTTCTTTTCGAGCCTCCTTGCGCATATACATGGGATCCCGAATCTGAAAACTTTTACAGTAGTTTAGGTATAAACTCGAAAATCAAAGATTCTTACTATACAAGTGTGCATTATGTAATAATGCCTAAGGAAAACAGCCCCATCAAATGTGAAATACAAGTTCGTACCCTTTATGAAGAAATTTGGGGCGAAATTGACCATTATATTAATTATCCCTATCCAACAGATAGCATCGCTTGTAAAGAACAATTACGCGTCTTGTCCAAACTCAGCGTTACCGGAAAAAGGTTAGCTGATTCTATCTTGAATAGCCATCACGAATATCTCGAACTTCAGCGTCAAATTTCAAGAGATATCGCTCCTGATGACAAGCATCCATAACCGTTTAATTATTTATCTTAACGTTTATGTCAATCTTCCCCATGGATTAATTAACCATGGGGATTTTGCTTTTTCATACTTACAGCCTGCCATTGTGCAGGCTTTTATTTTGCCACAAGGAGGTGTTAGATTGATGATTCACCAATCACATGGCAGAAATGCCGCAAACCAAAGGAGTAACATTTGGCTAATATCTATGGTTATATTCGTGTCAGCACCCGCGACCAGAACGAGGACCGGCAGTTGATTGCACTGCGAGAACTGAAGATTCCGGAGAAAAACATCTTCATGGATAAGCAGTCCGGCAAGGACTTCAACCGCCCGCAATACAAGCGGCTGGTGCGAAAACTGAAAAAAGACGATCTGCTCTATATCAAGAGTATCGACCGTCTTGGACGCAACTACGCAGAAATATTGGAGCAGTGGCGACTGCTCACCCAAACAAAAGGTATCGACATCGTAGTGCTGGACATGCCATTGCTGGACACCCGCCGTGGCAAAGATCTGATGGGCACTTTTCTAAGCGACATCGTGCTGCAGGTGCTTTCCTTTGTTGCCGAAAACGAGCGCACTAACATCCGGCAGCGGCAGGCAGAAGGTATTGCCGCCGCTAAAGCCCGGGGCGTGAAATTCGGCAGGCCGCCTCGCCCCTTGCCGGATAACTTTTATGAAGTCCACAAGGCATGGCGTGCCAAACGGTTGAGCTTAAAGCAAGCCGCACAAGCCTGTGATCTCCCCGTTGGAACCTTTTACAGCAAGGCTTTGAAATTCGAAAATACCACTTAATAAAAGCCCCTGAGAATTCGGAAAAGCGTACTTTTTCAAATTGGTTAGAATACATGAAGCCTTTTGTGGAAGATGAATGGGATTTGGCTGAACTCTTGCCGGAAATTGTTGCGTTTGCCGGGGTTTCGCGGTATACTGTTGTTATATGTAAAAAGCCCTGAGAATCCGTAAAAGTACAGGTTCTCAGTGGGCAATTCGGAAAGGAGCTTCCATGGCACATCTGGAGGAGATCACGGTCGGTTGCCAACTGAA
>CABUOE010000187.1 GCA_902493155.1 uncultured Eubacteriales bacterium | reverse complement strand
GATGGGGGAATAGCCCACCAGCCCGTCAAAGCCAAGCCCTGGGATGTGCAGCACATCGGAGGGATGCAGCCGGACAAGACTGCCTTTGACCGTAGGTGCGTCATCCATGCTGACGGTGTATTCGTAATAAAGCTGTCCCTTGCTGTCACGATTCACCGTCATCCGGTCCGGCATCAGGGGATAGGGGGCGATCACTTCGCCCTTGCCGTTTCGGATGATCTGGGCGTAGGCGTTGCCCCACAGGAGCAGATGGGTCATGAGCGTTTCCCGGAATACGAAGGAACTCATCTCAGGGTTCGGCTCATCGTGGAGCAGGTTGTACAACGGATGATCCAGCGCCTTCTCCTTCCCGCCATCCTCTTTGTAACGGTAGAGGTGCAGCGGAAGCCCCGCCACCGCTTCCGCCAGGATGCGGACGCAGGAGTACACAGCGGTCATCTGCATGGCGGAACGCTCGTTGACGTTCTTGCCGGCGGTGGAGCCGCCGAAGAAGAAGCTGTACCCGCTGCCGGACGTCCGGTTCTGGGGCTTGTCGCGGGATTTGAACAAGCCGGAAAAGATGCCCATAGGCTTGACCTCACTTTCTTTTTATTTTTGGATATCCAAATACTTGACAAGAGCATTTTGATGGTATATTCTAAGAGTAGGACAAAAATGGATATCCAATAATAGAACAAGGAGATGATATTATGGCCGGTAGACCAAAGAAGGATGACAGCCGTGAAAAGCAGTACCGTGTTCGCCTTAATGATGAAGAAGATAAAATGCTTGACTATGCCAGCCAAGCCACCGGCATCCGCAAATCGGAAATTTTCCGCAAAGCACTGCAGGAATACTACAGACAAGTTCAACTGCGCCAAATAGCTGAGGAAGCCGAGCCTGATGAGTCGTGGGAGGATGACCGTATCAGTTTACAGAGGGTTGTCGAATGTCCATATTGCCACGCCAATAACCGAATCGACCTCGAAGATGAAGGCACGGAAACTACAGACGATCGCCAGATGGGCTGTGAAATAGTTTATGAGTTCGAAGAGGTAGAATTCATGTGCCATAACTGTGGCCGCTCTTTTGCTGTCTCCGGCTATATCAGTGAGTACCCCATTGGGGCGTTCAATTCCGAGGATCTTAAGATTTCGCCGATTGAGGAGGATGAGGAAGATGGCGAATAAAAAACTACCCGCTGAGAATCAAACTCTGAAAAATGTAATATATATATTAATTCAATGCACTTGGGGATTGCCACAAACATTGTTAGGATTTATAGTGCTTTTAATTAATATAAAAAATAAACATTATTTTTATCACGGTGCAATTATTACTGAAAGAAATGTTCCTTCAAGTGTATCTTTGGGAATGTTCGTCTTTACAACAACTAATCCGATGAAAGATAAAAGAACAAAAAATAAAATACCAGATGAAGAATTAAGTAAAAGGCTTTTAGTTCACGAATATGGTCATACAATTCAATCCCTTATTTTTGGACCATTATATTTAATAGTAATGGGGATTCCATCAACACTATGGGGATTTTTGCCATATTTTCAAAATAAAAGAAACAACGGAGTATCTTACTTTAGCTTTTTTACAGAAAAGCTTGCTAATTATTTAGGTGAAAAAGTTACAAAAGAAAAAAAGTGTTATTTTTTATTCCTCTTCTTGTTATTTTTGTTCCAGTAGCCATTAAAGGATTCTATATAAAATCAATTGGATACGTGATAGGTAGTTTGTTTCTGTACCTATTTGTAGGGATATCGGAGGAAATATACTTCAGAGGGATAATACCTCAATATTTAAAAAAAGAATTTTCGACTGAAGGAATCGTGTTATTGTCTACCATTATTTTTGGTATTGGACATGTCGCAACAGCATTCACTGGAAGCAATATATTTGAGATTATTTTAACTGTACTGAATGCTTTTATTTTTGGTTGGCTTGCAATGGAGATGACTATAATATCGTCCAATATTATTCCTGCATTTCTGGTGCATTTTCTCTTTGATTTTGAAACAAAAATCGTAGTGATGAACGGCAAAGAATTGCTAGTTGCGGAGATTGTTCGAGGGATATTGATGTTCATTATAGCCAGTTGGTTTGCTGCCGTTATATATAAGCAAAGAAAGCGATAAATTCCAATTTATCAAAATGTTAAAATTAAGTGCAAAGATTCCACTTCTAATAATCCGTCAGCTATTTCAGAAACCGTCAATGGAAAAAACGGCAGGGCTGTAATTGTTGGAACAGTTATCGTGTTGTGCACATGGGCATTATCCGGTGTTGCTATATCTACACTCGCGGTGAAGAGCGGCTACAACTGCGATATGTCCATGATTCCACTGAAGTTCTCACTGACAAAGGCCGCTTAAATAAACAGCAGCCCTCTGCTGTCATAGACCGACTCGCTGGTGTCGTTGCCGCATCGGATGGCCCGATCAAGAGCCATAACGGTGGCAACGGCGCCATCGATTTTTTCTGTGGATTTTTCCTTGTCCGGCTTGATGTTCCCCGCCGGGTCGGTGCGGATGTAGATGTTGTCCATCATCCAGCGGAGGACTGGATGGCCCCCATGGGCGATGCGTTCCTCTAACACCAGCTTCATCAGCTCCTTGGTGGGCGGGGACATATCCTTGAAGCCCTGTCCGAAGGGAACCACCGTGAAGCCCATGCCCTCCAGATTCTGCACCATCTGCACGGCGCCCCAGCGGTCAAAGGCGATCTCCCGAATGTTGAACCGCTCTCCCAGCCGCTCGATGAACTTTTCAATGTAGCCGTAGTGAACTACATTTCCCTCCGTGGTTTGGAGGTGCCCCTGCCGCTCCCAGACATCGTAAGGCACATGGTCGCGGCGGACGCGCAGGTCGATGTTGTCCTCCGGTATCCAGAAGTAAGGTAGCACAGTGCATTTGTCCTCCTCGTCCAGCGGCGGGAAGACCAACACGAAGGCGGTGATATCCGTGGTGCTGGACAGATCCAGACCGCCGTAGCAGACCCGGCCTTCCAGATCGTCCTCTGAGGCAGCAAAGGCACAGCGGTCCCATTTCTCCATGGGCATCCAGCGCACCGCTTGTTTGACCCACTGGTTCAGCCGGAGCTGGCGGAAGCTGTTTTCCTCGGCGGGATTTTGCTTGGCGGACTCACAGGCCGCTTTGACCTTGTCGATGCCCACCGTGATGCCGAGGGAGGGGTTGGCCTTTTTCCACACCTTGGGGTCTGTCCAGTCATCCCCCTCATCGGCTCCGTAGATGACCGGGTAGAAGGTGGGGTCGATTTTCCGGCCTTCCAGGATGTCCTTGGCCTTTTGGTGTGTCTCGTAGCAGATCGAGCGGGTATCCGTCCCTGCCGTGGTGATCAGGAAGTAGAGGGGCTGCATCCGGGCATCCCCGGAACCCTTTGTCATGACGTCAAAGAGCTTCCGGTTTGGCTGGGTGTGCAGCTCATCAAAAACCACGCCGTGGATGTTGAAGCCATGCTTGGAGTAGGCTTCCGCCGAGAGTACCTGGTAGAAGCTGTTGGTGGGATGGTAGACGATGCGCTTTTGAGAAGCGAGTATCTTGACCCGCTTGGAGAGTGCCGGACACATCTTCACCATATCCGCCGCTACTTCAAAAACGATGGATGCCTGCTGGCGGTCGGCGGCGCAGCCATACACCTCGGCGCGTTCCTCATCGTCCCCGCAGGTGAGCAGAAGCGCCACTGCAGCGGCCAGCTCCGACTTGCCCATTTTCTTAGGGATCTCGATGTAGGCGGTGTTGAACTGCCGGTAGCCGTTCTCTTTGACCACGCCAAACAGGTCGCGGATGATGCGCTCTTGCCAGTCAATCAGCTCGAAGGGCTTTCCCGCCCAGGTGCCTTTGGTGTGGCAGAGGGACTCGATGAACATCACCGCATAGTCGGCGGCGTCCTTATCGTAGTGCGAGGTCTTCGCCATAAACCTGGTGGGCTTGTATTTTTTCAGTTTTCGCATGGACACCACCTCCAAAATGGCATAAAAATAAGCCGCATCACTGCGACCTCCAAAATGGTTCTGTACGAGAGAAAGAGCCATGCGGCTCGATCTCAGGTTATTGTCTTTGCTGTTGTTACTGCTGCATCGCCCAGGCGATGGCGTGACCGCCATCCTCGAAAAGTTCTGCGCTCATGGCGATGAGGTTTAGGCGACACTCAATGTAGCTGTACCCGGTTTCTTCCGGTGTCTCGATGAACTCGTACACCCCGGCGATGAATCCCTTCCAGGCATGGTCGGTGACCAGTACCTTGTCGCCCATCTTCAGCACCGCGCCCTCGCCGGCGGTGACCTTCATCGAAAGGTTCTCCATCGTGCTGGTGTTCGGCAGCCGGTAGCGGTTTACGCAGTTCTCGGTGTAGTCCTCGTATCTCTTAATCCCTCTTTCTTTCATCTTCGTGTCCTCCGTTTTCTTCGTTTTCCCTTTCGGTGTGTACATATTCGCTCTAAAAGCACATATTATCAAGTTAATTCTGAGCATAATCTGCACAAAGATCGGAGGAACAATTTGTGTATCTCACTCCTG
>CABUOE010000186.1 GCA_902493155.1 uncultured Eubacteriales bacterium | reverse complement strand
AAGATGTCGGGGGACTGTCCGTACCCGACGACATTCGGTCCTGTTTTTGAGGCGGGGCCTTGTCCTTATCGGGGGGATTTCAGCCTTTTGGAAAACCGCGCCGTCTGTTAACAGCAGGCGGCGCGGTTTTTCGCTGTTTCTTCACAAAATGTTTCTTGTCAGACGGCTTTCGACATGATACAATAAATCCGTATGAATTTTGACACGAATCTTTGTATGAAATTTTTCCGGTTTTGTCATAAATCGGCCCCAGACTTCGTTGTATAGTAGTGTCAGAATTCCGGCTAACCCTTTTCAGCATCATTTTGGAGGCGTCATGAACAAGCGATTCCTTTTTCCTTTGATGATTTCGGTTCTGTTTTCCCTGCTGCTATTCTCCTGCGGGAAAGAATCGATTCCCTTATATTACGACATCGACACAGCGCCCGTAAACCTGGACCCCCAGTCGGCGTCGGATTATTCCTCCCAACTCATTATCAACAGCCTGTTTGAAGGGCTTTTGCGCAGCGGCGAAAACGGGGAAGTGGAGCCTGCGGCGGCGGAGAGCTACACGACGGCCTCACCTACCGGTTTGTCCTGCGGGAGGACGGCAAATGGTCGGACGGCACGGGCGTCACGGCGGACGATTTTGTCTTTGCATTCCAGCGGCTTTTCGACCCGGCCACCAATTCCAAAAACGCCGGGGATTTTTTCTGCATTAAAAACAGCGAGAAGGTCTACCGCGGGGAGCTTCCCGCGTCCGAGCTCGGGGTGAGGGCGGTCTCGGCGCTGGAGCTGGAGATTGTCCTTTCGGAGTACAACTCCCGGTTCCTGCACCTTTTGACCACCGCTCCCGCCATGCCCTGCAATGAGAAATTTTTCCTGGACACCAAGGGAAAATATGGCCTCAGCGGCAAGATGATACAGGGAAACGGCCCCTTTTACCTCTCGTCCTGGCAGGAAAACGCCTTAAAGCTGCGGCGAAACCAGGAGTACAGCACCGACGACGAGCTGGAAGCGGATTCGGTGACCTTTAATATCTTAAGCGCCATGGAGGGGGAAGCCACCCGAGAAGAACGTTTTTTGGACGGCAAGACCTCGGCAGTGGCCACCGACGGCATGAACATCGAGGCGCTTTCCCGCAAGGGAAACCGGGTCTCCCACAACGAAAACACCGTGTGGGGAATCGTCTTCCGCGTGGAAGATTCGCCTTTTGCAAGCGCCGACGTGCGCCGGGCGCTCTGCTACGACAGCGACTATCTGGCCATGGAAGGGGCGCTGCCCGATTATTTTGTGCGGGCGTCGGCCATCGTGCCCCAGAACATCCGCATCGACGAGCAGGCCTATCGGGAGCTTGCCTGCAGCGACCTGACGGCGGTATACGACCCGGAGCGGGCCAAGGAACTGTATAAAAAGGGCCTTTCGGACCAAGGCTTAGAGGGGATTACCAAAGCGGTGCTCATCGTCCCGGCGGGCATGGGCCACGAGGATTATTCCGCCTACCTCTCCCAGATTTGGCAGCGGGATTTGGGGCTTTACCTGACGGTGGAGGTGCTGGAGGCGGAGGAGTACCAGCAGAGGCTTGAGAGTGGGGACTTCGACTGTGCCATCACCGCCCTAAACGGCGACTACAACAGCCCTTATGCGATTTTGTCCCAGTTTTCCTCGGGTTCCGGCAAAAATGTCTCGGGATATCAAAACGCCGACTTCGACCGCCTGTTAGGAGCGGGGGTGCAGCAGCCGGACGAGGAAAAGGCGGCGAAAAGCTACAAACAGGCGGAAGAAATGCTGCTCCAAAGCGGGGTGTTCCTGCCGCTTTACTACCAGTCGGAGTATTTTGTCACGAGCCGGGACGCTGTGAACGTGCGGTACGACTTTGACAGCAAAATGGTTGACTTCCGGCTGAAAAAGACATCGAAATAATCAAATTCCGGAAAGGGAAAGACAAATAGATGAAGTTTATCAAAGATTTTCTCAAAGGCATGGTCATCGGCGTCGCCAACATCATCCCGGGCGTCAGCGGCGGCACCATGATGGTGGTCATGGGGATTTACGACCGGATGATCGAGAGCATCAGCATGCTGCGAAAGCAGTTTAAAAAAAGCGCACTGTTCCTGCTGCCCCTGCTTCTAGGGGCGGGAGCGGGCATCTGGCTGTTTAGCAGCGGAATCGCCTACATGCTGGCAAATCACCAGGTTGTCACCAATTTTTTCTTTATCGGGCTTATTGTGGGGAGCATCCCCATGGTTTTTCAAAAGGCCACCGAGTCGGAGTTTAAAAGCCGCAACCTCATCCCGTTTGCCGCTACGCTGGCAATTATGATCACCACGGTGCCCATAAACCCGGTGGACAGCAGCGAAATCATCCGCACGCTGGATGCCGTGCAGTTCATCCGGCTGACCCTGTTTGCGGCCTTTGCGGCGACGGCGATGATTGTTCCCGGCATCAGCGGGTCTTTTGTCATGATGATGCTTGGGGTTTACGGCAGCATCGTCACGGCGGTCAGCGAGTTTAACATCCCGCTGCTCATCCCCATCGGGCTGGGCGTGCTGATTGGCATTGTGGGCGGGGCGAAGGTCATCCATCTGATGCTCAAACGCTTCCCTCAGGCCATGTACTTCGGTATCCTCGGTTTTGTGGTGGGGAGCATTCCCGCCATCTTTCCGGCGGGCTTTCGGTTCGACGGGACGGGCATGATTGCCATTTTGGCGCTGATTGTCGGCGGGGCGCTGTCCTATCTTTCCTCGGCCGACTGGGTCAAGGCGTATTTTGCCCGGAAAAAGGCGGGGGAGTAGGGGCGGGGCTCTGCTCCGCCCATGTGTTGCTCCTCAGTTCTTCAACGTGTCCGTTGCTCGTTTCTCCGGCAGAAAGCCCGAAAACCGCGGCATGTCCCTCGGTCTCTGCGTTGCGGCGCAGTTCCGATTGTACGGAGAGGGGGTCTGCCTGATTGCGGGTGGTGAATCCGGGCTTTCTGCCGGGGAAGCGAAATAAATTAACCTTTCACGGTTAATTATAGCATAAAAAAATTAAATGTCAACCATGTATGGGCAACTTTTGCGTTTTACTCTAAAGAACTGGTTGAAAAATTTATGGAGGTTGTAATTATGACGTTGCATCGACTTATTGTAAACAGAATTCAGGGACTATGTGACGAAAAAGGAATTTCCATTAATAAGATGGCAAAAATATGTGGTGTTACACAGTCTACCATTGACAATATTATGAAGGGGAACAGTATAAATCCTAAAATTGAAACAATTTTTAATATATGTAATGGGATGGGCCTGACATTGGGCGAATTTTTTGGTACCGCCGATTTCGATGCGTTGAAACAATAGAATAATCCGCGGGGCGATGAGGGCATCGCCCCCTACGGAATGGTGCGTTGCAGGAATGTAGGGGCAGGACGCAGAAACCTTTTTGCCTGTCTGTGAAACGTGAGAGGCGTATGATGTGAACTGCGAGCTTGGAGGTTGTCATCATGACACTACATGAAGTTATCGTAAGCAGAATTCAGGGACTATGTGACGAAAAAGGAATTTCCATCAACAAAATGGCGAAAATATGTGGGGTGAAACAATCTAGCATTGATAATATTTTAAGGGGCACCAGCATGAGTCCTCAAGTAAATACAATTTTGAAAATTTGCAATGGAATGGGCCTGACATTGGGCGAATTTTTTGGTACCGCCGACTTCGATGCGTTGAAACAATAGAATAATCGCGGGGCGATGTGGGCATCGCCCCCTACGGATGGTGCGTTGCGGGAATGTAGGGGCGAACACAGTTCGCCCGTCATTTTTGGTAGATGGTTGCGATGAATTGCGGGCGGGGCAGAGCCCCGCCCGCCGATAACCAAATTGGTAAAGGGGAACACGGGGCGATGTAGGCATCGCCCCCTACGGATGGTATTGTAACACTGTTTCGCGCCTCTTTTAACGGAATGCCGTTAAACTGGAAAAATTTTGTGTTTTTCGCAAAATATCCTTTACAAACTTGCCCTTTTGTGCTATACTATCTCCTGTTACCGCATAGATGGTCTTGTGGATTAAGCCCGCATTCGGGACGTTACCTGCCCTTGACTATTGTGTCGGCAAATATTTGAAAGAGGTGACTCATTATGATGAGAAAAGAAGAAAAAACCAAGGTAATCGAAGAGAACAAGCTCCACGACGGCGACACCGGTTCCCCTGAAGTCCAGATCGCCATTCTCACCAAGAGAATCAACGACCTGACCGAACACCTGAAAAACAACAAAAACGACCACCACAGCCGCAGAGGTCTGCTGAAAATGGTCGGACGCCGCCGCAACCTCTTAAACTACCTTATCAAAACCGATATCGAGCGTTACCGCGCTATCATCGCGAAGCTGGGTATCCGTAAGTAATTTTTGGCTTTTAGGGCAGATGGGAAACCGTCTGCCTTTTGGCATATTTGGACGGCTGTCAAAAAGGCGGCTGTCTGCACAAACAAACGAAAAATGCGCAGTAAAAACAGGGGTTTAGCATTAAATCGTGTATCCGGGGAGCCGGGTGCAGGATTTATTGCTAAGGCCTGCCGCTGCGCCAAAAGGAGGATTTATTCATGGCACATGAAATCAGAACCTTTGAGACCACCTTTGCAGGCCGCAAACTGGTCGTCGAAACCGGCAAGACCAGC
>CABUOE010000185.1 GCA_902493155.1 uncultured Eubacteriales bacterium | reverse complement strand
GGTGAGCGGGCGTTTTGCGCTCTTCAGGGTACGCTTTGTTTCTCAGACAGGCTGACCATCCAGCTGCGTCTGCGGAACATCACAAGGGACAAGACCAGCCGGAACGCTTCCTCTGCGTTGAGCAGGGCATATACGCCCACGATGCCCCACCGCAGCCCATAGGCAGCCAGCAGACACAAGGGAACGCCAACGCACCATGTTCCCAGACAGTCGATGACCAGAATGATTTTTGTCCTGCCGCCGCTGCGCAGGATGCCGCCGCCAAGGATCATGTTTTCCACCTTGATGGGCGCATAATGTGTGCAATGTAGAAAACTCCGGGCTTCCCCCTTTTGCAGATTGAACCGATCCCGAAGAAACAGTATAATAACAGTATAACAAATTATTGTTTGTCGGGCTTATTTTCTCGACACGCAGGAGGAACATACATGGTAACCGGAGAACTGAAAAGCAAAATTGACAGCCTGTGGGAAATTTTCTGGACGGGCGGCCTGACGAATCCCTTGGATGTGATCGAGCAGATGACCTATCTGATGTTCATTCACGACCTCGATGAAAGCGATAACACCCACGCCAAAGAAGCCGCTATGCTGGGTCTGCCCTACAAGAGCATCTTTGCGGGCGAGGTGCAGGTCGGAGAGCGCACTGTGGACGGTGCACAGCTCAAATGGAGCGTTTTCCACGATTTCCCGGCAGGCAAAATGTACTCCACCATGCAGGAGATGGTGTTCCCCTTCATCAAGAATCTGCACGGCGACAAGGACAGTGCCTACGCCAAGTATATGGGCGATGCCATTTTCAAAGTGCCCACGCCGCTGATGCTGGATAAAATCGTGACTGCCATGGACGGAATGTATGAGCAGATGGCAAAGGAATCAGCATCAGATATTGCTGGCGATGTTTATGAGTATCTGTTATCCAAGCTCGAAAATGCTGGTCGAAACGGTCAATTCCGTACTCCTCGTCAAATAATTAAAATGATGGTTGAGTTGGTAAAACCTCGCCCGGATGATGTGATTTGTGACCCGGCGTTTGGCTCAGCTGGTTTTCTTATTGCGGCTGCAACATATTTAAAAGAAAATTGCAAGCAGGAAGTGTTCTTTGACCGCAAAAACAAAGACCACTACATGAACCACATGTTCCACGGCTTCGATATGGACCGCACCATGCTGCGCATCGGTGCTATGAACATGATGCTCCACGGCGTGGACAACCCGTTCATCGAGTACCGCGACAGCCTGAGCGACCAGAACCCCGACAAGGACAAATACAGCCTGATTCTGGCAAATCCCCCGTTCAAGGGCAGTCTGGACTACGACATTGTTTCCACCGACCTGCTCAAGCTCTGCAAGACCAAAAAGACCGAGCTGCTGTTCCTCGCTCTGTTCCTGCGGATGCTGAAAGTCGGCGGACGCTGCGCCTGCATCGTCCCGGATGGCGTTCTGTTCGGTTCCTCCACCGCACACAAGGCGATCCGCGGGGAGATCATCGAGAACAACCGTCTGGAAGCCGTAATTTCCATGCCCTCCGGCGTGTTCAAGCCCTATGCGGGCGTTTCTACTGCCATCCTGATTTTCACCAAGACCGGCCACGGTGGCACCGATAACGTCTGGTTCTACGATATGAAGGCTGACGGCTTCTCGCTGGACGATAAGCGCAGCCCAACCACGGAAAACGACATCCCCGATATTATCGCCCGGTTCCACAACCGGGAGGCTGAAGCCACCCGTGAGCGCACGGAACAGAGCTTCTTTGTGCCGAAAGAGGAGATTGCGGGCAACGACTATGATTTGTCCATCAACAAGTATAAAAAGACCGAGTATGTGCCGGTGGAGTATCCTTCCACACAGGAAATTATGGCACAGCTGCGTGATTTGCAAAAGAAGATCGACGCAGAGATGGACGCTTTGGAAGAACTTTTGAAATGAAACAATTCTAATTTGTGGGAGAAAGACCTGATGGAAACAGTTAAGCTGGGACTTCTGATTAAAAAGACTAAAGTTGCCAGATGCGGCGAACATAGTTATCCTGTTTTGTCAATTACCAAACAAGATGGCATCATAATGCAAAGCGAAAAATTCAAAAAAAGAATTGCATCTGCTGATACATCGGACTATAAAATTATCCCTCGTGGAAAACTTGTGCAGGGGATTCATATCGATGAGGGAAATTTTGGCATCCAAGACATTGTGGACAACGGGATTGTTAGCCCTGCATACGGTGTATGGGACGTAAATGATGGACTTGTTGTTCCTAAATATCTCGAAATGGTACTGCGCTCACCCAAAAGTATTGAATTTTATCGTTCTAAGCTCACGGGCACTGTAAGTCGTCGCGGGCATATGTCTGATACCGATTTTCTTTCGATGGACGTTCCACTTCCAGATAAAGATACACAGTCTAAAATTCTCGAAATAATGAAACAAACCACGTCTGTTCTGTGCTCTCGTCAGCAGCAGCTTTCCAAACTGGATGAACTTGTCAAAGCTCGATTTGTGGAGATGTTTGGAGATATCCTTATAAATAGTATGGGGTGGACAGAAGCAGAAATTGGTGTACATTGTTTTGTGACAAAGCTAGCAGGATTTGAATATACGCAGTATATCCAGTATGAAAACTTTGGCGAAGTAGTAATGGTAAAAGCACAAAACATTAAAAATGGAAAATTAAACGACAAGGATTTATCATACATATCTGCGGAGGTGTCGGAACTATTGCCGAGGTCACAACTTATGCCGGGCGATGTTGTAATGACCTATGTTGGTGCAAATATTGGCGATGTTGCAGTGATAGATAATAAATATAAATATCATTTGGCACCAAATGTTGCTAAAATTAGGCCAGATTCAAGTGTGTATAATTCAGTTTTTCTAATGAAGCTGCTTATGTACATGAAACTTTATATTGTAAAAAATTCCGCAGATACGGCGAAAGCAGCGCTAGGAATGAGCCGCATTAGAAAACTAAAGGCTATTGTTCCGCCGCTATCTCTTCAAAACGACTTCGCCACCTTTGTAGAGTGCGTAGACCAGCAGAAGCAGAACGTACAGCAAAGCCTTGAAAAGCTGGAGTTGCTAAAAAAGGCGCTGATGCAGGAGTATTTTGGGTAACTCCCTCAGTCATTGCTTGCGCAATGCCACTATCTAAGAGAATTATACAATGAAGGATTTTTGTCAAAGAATAGATATGTGAAGATTGATATAATAAAAAGAAAATGTTGGAAGTGGTGAAAGTTTATGAACGTTACATTTTTAATTGGAAATGGCTTTGATTTAGGAGTGGGATTAAGAACTGGATATAAAGATTTCTATAAGGTTTATTGTGAAAGCGAGTCAACAGGAAATAGTGCTTTGAAACATTTTAAAGCGGATATATTAAAGCATCCGGATACATGGGCTGACTTTGAAAGTTCATTTGGACAGTATGCATCGAATTTTTTGAGTTCAGATGAATATATGCAATTGTTTGAAGACTTTATGAATGGAATTTCTCAATACATCGAAAAGGAAGAACGACGATTTGATGAGACCAATACGGACGAAATGATCCGCGGAATGAAAACAGGATTGACAAATTATTATAAACTTCGCCCAGTCGATAGAGCAGTTCTTGATGATATCATTTCTAGAAATTTCAAAACTTATAACTTTATTACATTTAACTATACGCAATGTTTAGACAAATGTGTTGATGCCATTAAATCAAGTCCAAAACGAGCAGAACTTATTCAAGGAGAAATTGACAGGGTTGTTCATGTACATGGATATACAAATAAAGACATGATTATAGGAGTTAACGATGGGTCGCAGATTGCCAATGATGCCTTTGCCCAAAATTCAACGGTGATTGATGAGATTGTAAAACCACGCCAAAACGAGATTATAAAGATGAACTATGATTATCGTGCTACAAAACTTATACAGGAAAGCACAATCATTTGCATATATGGAATGTCACTTGGTGCTACGGATCAAAAATGGTGGGAATTATTGTTGGAATGGTTGCAGGCAGATGAAAATCGACATTTAATTATATTAAAACATGAAGACCCTAATAAACCATTACGACTGATTCCCCATTGGAGACGTTTTGTAAATCAGACAAAGGATTCACTTTTTTCCTATGGAGAGATACCAGAAGAAAGTAAAGAAAAACTTGAAGCACGAATTCATATAGACGTTGATAATAATATATTTGCAATGAATCTCCGAAAAAAATTAAAGGCTAGTGTAGAAAACGTGGATGCTATACTGGCCGGAATAAAATGAAAAGTACATGAAAGGAGCCTCCGCCATGACGAACTTTGATTTTCTGAAAGATGATCCACAGTTTTCTGGTTTTGCGGATGCCGCGATCGCTGCGGAGAGGATCCTGCCCATTGATGCGGCCACCGCTGTGCTGGACTGCCGCCGTGCCATGGAATTTGCAGTCAAATGGATGTATTCGGTGGACAGCTCCCTCGTCAAGCCGTGGGATGATAAGCTCATCAGCCTGATGAGCACCGAAGAATTTCACGACATTGTAGACGATGATTTGTGGCGGCGGATGGATTTTATTCGCAAGCGCGGCAATGATGCCGCCCACGGAAGCCGCAGCATCAGTCGGGAACAGGCGGAACTTTGCCTTGAAAACCTGTTTCTGTTCCTTGATTTCGTG
>CABUOE010000184.1 GCA_902493155.1 uncultured Eubacteriales bacterium | reverse complement strand
GCTGGAACTGGGTAGGAAACAAATGCTACTACTTTAACGCCAGCGGCAAAATGGCAGCTAACACCACCGTAGGCGGCTACAAGTTAGATGCTTCCGGCGCGTGGGTGAAATAAGACCTGCATAAACATGATCCAAACCATGTTTTAGGTATATCTGCAGCGATGCTGCACCTACAATGCTATCTTCTATTCTCCTTAATCTCCTATACCTATTCTTGAGTGGTAATAATCCTTCTCAAGGGCAAAAACCGGCTGGATTATCCGGCCGGTTTTTGCAGTAACTGCGGGATTTTTCCGGAAACGGCAAGGGTTTCGCCCGGCAAATCCAGACGGCAGAATAAAGGGCCTTGTTTTACAGTCCCCGATGTGGTAATCTTTAAAAAGAAGGCCCTTTTATGAGCCGCAGTTTGTTCGCTGGCGCTACTAAGAGGGCGATGAAGCAAGTATTATAATCAATCGAATCCATAAGGAAAGGCGGTTAACATATGAAGGAATTTTTCTGTTCCAAAGAGGAAATTTGTTCGTTCGCGGGGGACGTGGTAACCTTGCAGGCCTGTGGCGGAGAGGAACTCTCTACTGCACCGGTGGAGTGGAGCTGTTCCGACTCGTCGGTAGTCCGGATTCGGAGCTTCGCAGGGGACGAGGGCGGCTTTGCAGACAAGGTGCTGCTGACCTTGCTCAAGGAAGGAAGCGCGGAAGTGACGGCTTCTTTGGATGGGCAGGAGGCGACCTGCCAGGTGACGGTACGCAGGATCAAACATGCAGACCCGGAAGAAAAAATGAATTTTTACCGCGGGGACATGCACGCCCACACTGGGTTTTCCGACGGGGTTGGAACCCCTGAGATGGCTTTGGCCAGAGTAAAAGAAGAGAAATTTTTGGATTTTTACACGATTTCCGACCACGGCATCGCCTATACGCCGGAGAAGTGTTTTGCAAACGTTCTGGCGGCCGAAAAGGCCACTGATGAGCGATTTGTCGCTCTGCCCGCTCAGGAGGCGGACCTTTATTTCGAGCTGCGGGACGACTATGGCTTTTGGGTCAACCAGGGAGGGGAACTTTTGACCTTCCAGGGGGAGAAATGGGCCCGCGTAACCGACTGGGACAGCTATTTTGAACGGGTGGGCGAGCATGACGCCCTCATGCTGGGTATCCCCCATCCCAGCGACGTGGGCGGCGCGGAATCCACTATGTGGAACGGCTACAATCTGCCTTATCTCAGGGAACCGCGGGCGAAGAAATACCTGCGGTTTGTGGAAATTCTCAACAGCCCTACTTTTGAGGCCTATAATCTTCTGCACGAGCGCATCTGGAGTCAGGCGCTGGATTACGGCTACCGTGTCTGCCCCTCGGCGGGAAGTGACACCCACTCCTACAACTGGGGGGAGGGGGCTATGTGGAGCCGGACGGTGATTCTGGCGCCGGAGCTCTCCAAAGAGGCGATTATCGATGCTATGCTGAGCAACCGGGTTTATGTCACCGAGAGCGGCAACGTAAAGCTTAAGTTTCAGGTCAACGGCGTCCACCCAGGCGGCATAGTCAAGGCCTGCGACTTCTACCTCTGCGACTTTTCCTTTGACGTGTTCAAGCCTGCCAACGAAAACGAGCGCATCGTCAAAGCGGAGCTCTTTTCCGATTATGGAGAAGTGGTGGATTCCGTTGAACTGAACCGCAGCCGGATTCGTGGAAACTACACCCTGATAAGCCGCGACGTAAACGCCCGGTACTTCTATCTGCGCCTCACCGACGCGGCGGGGGATCGGACCTGGTCGGCTCCTATCTGGACGGACAATGCGCCCGATGAGCCGCTTACACTTCCAAAAGGGCGAAAAATCCCTCGGGAGGAGTGTACCGTTTTGTCCGCACCCGGCAAATACCCCGAAAAGCTCTTTAACGGCAACCCCAACGACGGCTGGCTGAGCGAACGGCTGCCTGCTGAGATTCTCATCGATCTGGGCAAGGTGCGGGAAGTCTGCGGGATGGGGTACTACCACCATTTTGTGGAAATCAAAAACTGCACTCACGTGGCCCAGCTGCTGGGAAAATTCAAGCTGGAAGTCAGCGTGGACGGAGTGACCTATGAGGAAGTGGTTCGACGGAACATGCGCTCCTACGGCTCAGAACAGGTGACGCCCTTTGCGCCGCGGAAGGCCCGGTATTTGCGGCTCACCATTCTCACATCGGTGGGGATGGAGCGGGGAACGCCCAAATACAGGGACATTCCGGCGGCCATCGGGGAACTGAGTATCTACGAGAGCGAGGAATAATTTTTCACACAGACAGGGGCGGCGAGAGCCGCTCCTGTTTTTTCACGTCGTGAAACAGAGCCACCGGTGAGATCAAACAAAAACAGCCCCCTGATAGGAGGCTGTTAACGGCAGAAGTGCGCTTAGTTTCTGAATAGTGAGGCCAGCGTCGGAATCATTGCACAGGATTTTTATTCCGGCGACGTTTTTCCGGTCATTCTTCTATTACCGAGTTGTCCGCGAGGATTTCCGGCAGATATTTCATGCTGTCTTTCTCGGTGATCTCACGGATCACCCGGCAAGGAACTCCCGCCGCAAAGCTGTTTGCCGGAATGTCTCTGGTCACCACGCTGCCTGCGCCGATGACGCAGTTATCTCCGATGGTCACACCGGGACAGACGGTGACCGACGCGCCAAACCAGCAGTCGTTTCCGATATGTACCGGCTTGGCATAGCAGAGGAGCTTTTTCTCACCCTCGGCCGTCAGCATGGCCCGGCGCTCGTTGGGCAGCATAGGGTGGATAGGGGTGACAATCGTCACATTCGGCCCGAAATTGCAGTTGTCTCCGATGGTGACCTCTCCGTCGTCCTGCACGGTAAAGTTAAAGTTTGCAAAAAAGTTTTTCCCGATCTTGGTGTGAATCCCATAGTGAAAGGCGATGGGACCCTGGATCCGTCCGCCCTCTCCAAATGCGCCCAGCATTTGAGCGAGGATGGAGGCGCGTTTTTCCTCTTCGTCCTCGTAGGTGTTGTTGTAATCCACATTTAGGTTGTGGGCCTTCCGCTTGAGAGCCTTTAATTCCGGTTCTGCGGGGCAGAATAGAATCCCCGCCTTAATTTTTTCCTCCGGGCGCATAGCGCTTTCCTCCCTTTTTGATGCGTTTTGAGAAAACGTGGGATAAATTGAGAAGACTGCCCGGCTTTCGCGAAGCCGGGCAGTTTTTTGGTGCGGACGCAGGGGATTAGCGGGGATAAGACCTATGCCGAGCGCCCCCGCCGCTACCGCTATATCCACATCAGCGGTAAAACGTCAAATGTTTCTTCATTATAGCGCAGGGGGGAAAATCTGTCAAGAATCCGGGTGGTTCCGCAGAGCCGCAAAACGCGGCCTTTAAGCCATCAAAAAGTCCTCACCTAGGGTAGGATCTTCGTGTAATTACCATTCATAACCACAATTTCCGCAAACAAATTGTTTGAGACCAATTCTATGTCTAGGAGACCAACTCTGACACCATACTGGACCACGATTATATATATTCGGCGAACCGCAGGTTGGGCAACGGGGGATATATTGAACCGGTTCAGGCATCTGAGCCTGAATCTGTGCCTGAACAGCCTGCACCCACGTAGTAGTTTTTTGTTCCAGAATGCGATCGTTTTGTTCTCGTTTATCAAATAATTCTGGATCGAAGACCTTGGCGTTTCTATTTATATTCTTTTTGATGACTCTTCGTATGGTGCTCCAATATGTTCCTTGTAATAAACTCTCTTGTAATGGAATAGTGTCACGCAAATGCACCATAGTGAAATGACAAAAGGAACATTCTGGATCATCTCGACATTCTTGTACTGGAGTAACATTGCCACAGCGTAAGCAAAAATACAAATGATACTCTTGCATTTTCTCACCCCCAATAAATATGGTATTATTATACCGTGAATTGCTATTTTTGTAAATGTTTTTTAGTCCAAAGTGACAAGCTGCTATTCCTGAACAAAAAGAAACTAAAATAAAAACCCTCTCCGTCCACGGACAGAGAGGGTTTCCGTTTGATTTAAAGTGAAGCTTTTATTCCCGGCCAATCCAGCAGTAAAGAATCTGCTGGGTCCAGCTCCAGAAGGAGTCCACGTTTCCGTAGCCGCGGAGCTTTGTAGAATAGAAGTCGTGGTACACGTCGGAGTACAGCGGGATGTCAGGAAGAATCTCGTTCCAGCGCTGCTGGAACGCTACCCATTTTTTGGCGTAAGTTTCCGTATCGCTCTGATCGGTCTCCCGCAGATCAGTGGCAAGTTTAAAGAGCTCTTCGTCCTTAATGAAGTTCTGGTTGAAGACGCCCATGTACTTGTCGTCCATATTGTAGGCATACCAGGGGTCGAATACCGGTTCAAACCCAGTAGCCAGGTTGTAGATGTGGTACTGGGGCTCGGTGATGCCCTGCCGCTGGAGATTCTGCAAGAGGACGTTGAACTCCATGGTGGTGGCGTTTAGTTTGATGCCCGCCTGCTCGAAAGCAGAGGGGAGAACAGTGTTCAGAAGGTCGGTGACCGGGTTGGGGGTGGTGTTAGCCCAGTTGATTTCCAGGGGCATGAGCTTGCCGTCTACTTCTTTGTAGCGGGTTCCGCTCTGGTACGCGCCGCCCTGGGCGTTTTTGGTCCAGCCGTCTTCCTCGAGAAGGGCGATGGCTTTCTGGACGTCGTATTCGTA
>CABUOE010000183.1 GCA_902493155.1 uncultured Eubacteriales bacterium | reverse complement strand
CTCAAACATCCCGATACTTTTGAGGATATCTTTGGCCGCTTCCACTTCTTTTACAGGGTCGGCGGTCAAAGATACCCGGATAGTCTCGCCGATGCCATGAAGCAGCAAACTCCCGATACCCACGGCGGACTTGATGATCCCCATCCGTTCAGTCCCAGCCTCGGTGACCCCCAAATGGAGGGGGTAGCTGCACTGCTGAGCAAGCATAGTGTAAGCGTCCACCATGGTTTTCACGTTGGAGGACTTGATGGAAATGACAATCTGGTCAAAGTCGAATTTTTCCAGCAGTCTTGCGTGGTAAAGCCCGCTTTCCACCAGAGCTTCCGCCGTAGGCCCGCCGTGTTTTTTGAGAATCCCCTTCTCCACCGAGCCGGAGTTCACCCCGATTCGGATGGGCACCCCCGCCTTCCTACAGGCGTCGGCCACCAGCTTCACCCTGCTGTCGTCGCCGATATTTCCGGGGTTTAGGCGGATTTTGTCCACCCCCGCCGCCACCGATTCAAGCGCCAGCCTGTAATCAAAATGGATGTCCGCCACCAGCGGGATATTCACCTTTTCTTTGATAGCGGGAATCAATTTCACCGCCCCTTTGTCGGGAATCGCCGCCCGGATGATGTCACACCCTGCCTCTTCCAGCCGCAGCGCCTGCGCCACACTCCCCTCAATATCGGTGCTGGGAATGTTTAACATCGACTGGATATAGATTTTTCCCTCGCCAAAAGTCAAGTCTTTGAGTTTTACCGGGATGACCTTTCGTTCCATCATCTAAAGCACGCTCCGTTATCTGAGACGGCAATCAAGCCGCAAATTTTGCATATAAAATAAGTATAGCATAAAAGACGAATTTTTTCACCTGTTCCGGCAGATTTTTTCTCCCGGTTTGCAAAAAACAGCCCCCGGGGAGGCCGAAGGCTGTTTTGCTAAAACCATCTATCCCCGGATGCCTTGACTGAGCAGAATTTCCAAAAAAGAGGACAGCAAACGGTTGTTGGTAATCAATCTGATATTTGGACAGTCGTCATTCCGGTCGATTTGGAGCGCCTGCAAAACAGCGATTTTCCGATGCCGCTCCGGCTGGAGCTTGATGGCGTATTCCACGTCATTTACCTTCATGGTAACGGTGTAGCTGGCGTCCAAGGGCAGAACAGCCGCTTTTTGGTTGAGGAACGCGCAAAAAGATTCGTATTTTGGTGCTTTTAACTCTCGAATAATCATGGCAAAAATCCTTTCGATTTGTTTTCAACAACACTTGAAAGGGTTTGCGGCGCATGGTATAATATTTACGTCGCAATCCCCTTTCGGGTTTGTTGACTTGTGTGGAAGCGGTGCGTACTTTAGCGAGTGGTGCACCGCTTCCGTTATTTT
Organism: uncultured Eubacteriales bacterium; assembly: GCA_902493155.1. Taxonomy (GTDB): domain Bacteria; phylum Bacillota; class Clostridia; order Oscillospirales; family Ruminococcaceae; genus Fumia. The sequence continues at coordinate 3,366 of CABUOE010000183.1, read as the reverse complement.
TTGAGGTCAACCGCAAGTTTCTTTACTCCCCGTCTTACCGCTTCCATTTTTGATACATTTTCCTGTACACTATACTCCTCAATGATATTTTTGCACTCTTCATCGAATTTGACAGTCATCTGGTGCGGTTTGGGGTTGTCCGTTGGGCGCCCCATCTTTTTTGTTTCCAAATTATCACCTCACTTTGGAACTTCATAAGTATATCACTTTAGAACTTCAAAAGCCAAGAGGTTTTATCATATTTTTTCTAATGCTAAAAATTTTCTACTCCTTCATCGCTTTATAGTTTTTCTCGATAGGTCGTCGGGACTCGCCCCGACAGGCGAATTAAGGGGCTGTCTTGTCTAGCCACGGCATCATTTTTTAAAATGATGCCAGAATCACTACCGCGGGGGGAGGGCTCCATTTGCGGGGGTCGAACCCTAGGAAGTCGCTACATCAAGCTTCGCTTGATGATGCCCCTGCCACCCCTCGTGCCTTTCTAGGGCTTGTAGTAAAACGGATAGGTTTTTGCTTCGTCGCTATCCGGGGCTGCGCGCTTCGCCGCTCGCCCCGCCCCTACCCTCCGCAAAACCTTCCCAGGAATCCGTAGGGGGCGCACATTGTGCGCCCGTAGCCTTCCCCAACCGCTTCCATGTTCCGCGGGCGGCCAGTAGCCTCTCCTTCTTCCCCACAGTTCCTTGCCAGAGAACCTCAACAGAGAAAGCCTCCCAGCACAAAATTGTGCCGGGAGGCTTTCCTCTCATTCCGTCATCCTCTAAACAGCTTCAATATATCGTTAAAGGTCACGGCAATCATCAGTAAAATCACCGCAATAAATCCCGCCATGTGGATGTACCCTTCATACTCCGGCTTGATGGCCTTGCCTCTTATTGCCTCGATGAGCAGGAACAACAGCCGTCCGCCGTCCAGCGCCGGGATGGGCAAAAGGTTGAAGATACCCACGTTGATGGTGATAAACGCCAGCAGCAAAACAAGGTTCGGCCAGCCGACCTTCGCCACCTCGCCCACCACCTGGGTCATGCCCACCGGCCCCGAAAGATCATTAAAGGAAGCCTGCCCCGTCACCAAATCGACAAGGGAAACCCAAATAAGCCGGGCGATACAGGCGGTGTATTTTGCCGAGTAGGTCACAACCCCCAAAAAGGTCTTTTCGACGGCCTGCACCTTGATCCCCAAGCCGCCCTCGTTTTTGGTGTTGTACCGCACCGAGTCCAGCGTGATTTTCTCCCCGTTTCTGCGCACCACCATGGACACCTTCTGATCCGGGTCCCGCATGAGCTCGTAGCTGATATCCCCGGTGACGAACATAGTCCGCCCGTTGACTTTTAAGATGGTATCCCCCGCCTGGAGGCCGCTCTGAGCCAAAAGGGAGTCGGGATTTACCTCCGCTAAGGTGTTGGTGACGATAGAGGACTGGGAGCAGGTCATCCCCACCAGCACCAGATACCCCAGCACCACGTTCATAATGGCGCCGGCGCAGATGATGAGAATCCGTTTCCAGACGTTTTGGTTGTTAAAAGCCCTTGCGTCGTCGGAAGGGCTTTCCTCCCCCTCCATGCTGACGAAGCCGCCGATGGGAAACGCCCGCACCGAATAGGTAGTCTCCTTGCCTTTTTTGCGGAAAAGGGTGGGCCCCATGCCGATGGCGAACTCGTTGACCTTGACGCCGCAGAGTTTGGCGGTGATAAAATGACCGAATTCGTGTATCAGGATGATGACAATAAAAATCAGAAGTGTAAGCAAGATGTTGACGAATGTTTGCATGGTACCTCCAAAGCGGATTGCCGCTTAAATCGAAGACAGGACAAGTTCCCGGGCTGCCGCCTCGGCACTGAGGATATTCTCCACCGTGACTTCGCCGCTGCCGTCCAGTTCCAGAACCCGTTCGTTGAGCTCGGCGATTTGCAGGAAGGAAATCTTCCCTTCTAAGAAAAGCTGTACCGCCAGTTCGTTGGCGCAGTTCATCAAAGTGGGATAGAGTTTTCCTCGCCGGATGGCCTTTTTCGCTGTTTTCAGGCAGGAAAAATTTTCCTCGTCGGGCTCATAGAAGGTGAGCTTCCCCACCTCCCACAGGTTTAAAGCTTTCGTCGGGCAGGGCATCCGCTCCGGGTAGGTAATGGCGTACTGGATGGGGAGCTTCATGTCCGGTGCCCCAAGCTGGGCAATGACTGCACAGTCCTCAAACTCCACTGCCGAGTGGATGATGCTCTCCCGATGGATGACCACCTCGATCTGTTCCGGAGGGACGTCGAACAGCCAATAGGCTTCGATCAGTTCCAGCCCCTTGTTCATCATGGTAGCCGAATCAATGGTGATTTTGGCCCCCATGCTCCAGTTGGGATGGTTTAAAGCGTCCTGTTTTGTCACATGTTGTAATTCCGCTCTGGTTTTCCCGAAAAAAGGGCCGCCGGAAGCGGTTAGTAGTATTCTATTCACCTTGCAGTGCCGATATCCATTGAGGCACTGAAAAATTGCCGAATGTTCGCTGTCTACCGGCAGAACCGGGACATTTTGTTCCTGTGCCCGCCCCATGACCAGCTCGCCGCCGGTGACCAGCGTCTCTTTGTTTGCCAGCGCCAGTTCTTTGTGGGCGTCGATGGCAGCCAAGGTGGGCCGCAACCCGATCATACCGCTGACAGCGTTTAACACCATGTCCGCATCTTCCATGGAAGCCGCCTCACAAAGCCCCTCGATACCGGTGACCACCCTGACGGGTAAATCGGCCACCCGGGTCTTAAAGCTTTGATACCGGCCTTCATCGAAAATGCAGACGAGGTTGGGCCGAAACCGTCTCGTCTGCTCCTCTAAAAGCGTTTCGTTGCCATAGGCCGCAAGCCCTTTGACGGGAAATCCGTGGGCCTCACAGACTTCTAAAGCCTGGGTGCCGATAGAGCCGGTGGAGCCCAGGATGGATAATCGTTTCAACAGTCCATTCCTCCAAAATCAGACGTAGGAAATCACCGGAATCACCTGGATCAGCAGGTAAAAGGTGGGCGCCACCAGCAAAAAGCTGTCGAACCGGTCCATCACCCCGCCGTGACCCGGCATGATATTGCCGTAATCCTTGATGCCGGTCTGCCGCTTGATGACAGACGCCAGCAAATCCCCTGCCATGCCCGCCGCGGAACAGAGAAGCCCCAATACCATCACTATGAGCCAGTTGAAGTGAATCTCCACTCCCATGTTGGCGAGAATCGCCTGATACCCTAGGCAGAACAGCGGATAGCAAATCGTCGTGACAAGCAATCCGCCGACAGCGCCCTCCACCGTTTTGTGGGGGCTGATAAGGGGGGCCATTTTGTGTTTGCCGAAAGCCCTTCCGGCAAAATAGGCGGCGCTGTCGGTGAGCCAAGCTGCCGCGCA
>CABUOE010000182.1 GCA_902493155.1 uncultured Eubacteriales bacterium | reverse complement strand
CCGGTCTTCTCAGCGGGGAAAGCGTAAGCGGACAGTTTCTTTGTCTCTTCTTCATTTAAGAAGTAGCAGGAATTGTCCTTCATGTATTTCTCAAAGCCCTTCTGGAGCTCTTTGTCAACGATGACAGCCTGCTCAGAAGCACAGATCATACCGTTGTCGAAGGTTTTCGAAAGCATCAGGTCGTTGCAGGCGCGCTCTAAGTTTGCGCTCTTCTCGATGTAGCAGGGAACGTTGCCGGGGCCTACACCCAGAGCCGGTTTACCGGTGGAGTAAGCGGCTTTAACCATTCCTGCGCCGCCGGTAGCCAGAACGAGGGCGATGTCAGGGTGGTTCATCAAAGCGTTGGTTGCGTCAAGGGAGGGAACTTCGATCCACTGTACGCAGTTTTCAGGAGCGCCGGCTTTGATTGCAGCGTCGCGGACGATTCTTGCAGCCTCAGCAGAACATTTCTGAGCGGAGGGATGGAAGCCGAAGATGATCGGACATCTAGCCTTTGCAGCGATCATGGCTTTAAACATAGTGGTGGAAGTCGGGTTTGTAACAGGGGTTACACCTGCGACGATGCCGACAGGCTCAGCGATCTGCATAATGCCGGCCAGGTCGTCGTCTTCGATGATGCCGACGGTTTTCTGGGACTTGATGTCGTGCCAGATGTACTCGGTTGCAAACAGGTTTTTGATGATTTTGTCTTCGTAAACGCCGCGGCCAGTTTCCTCGACAGCGAGTTTAGCCAGTTTGGTGTGGTTGTCAAGACCTGCAAGCGCCATAGCGTGAGCGATCTCGTCCACCTGCTCCTGATCGAGTTTCATGTACTCTTCGAGAGCAACTTTTGCTTTTGCAGCCAGTTCGTTGACCATTTCCTGAGGATCAACGGTCTGAGGGGCAGTAGCTTTTTCTTTTGTAGCCATAATACGAAAACCTCCCATTATTTTTCACTGGAATCAGTGTGTGTGTGACGGATGTGATTTTGCTTGTTAATCATTTAACAATGCCATTATAACTTATTGTTATTTTTTTGTCAATAACATTTCCCATATTTTCGCCGGTCTCTCCCCCAATGTTTCACATATAAAAGTAGCATTTTTTGTGCATATTGTACATCGATTTCTTTTTATCCTTGAAAGCTGTGCCAATTGAACCCAAAAAATGGAAAAACAGGCCGTTCTGTTTTTATTTTATCGGATTGCCTCCCTTTAATCAAGACTTTAGTACGAAAATTCAGGGGTTTTCCGATATTTTGTCACAAACAGGGATTTTCTTTCAGAAAACAACATCTATATTAAGGAAAGAAATCTGACGGCCAACGCCTTCCCTTCTCCCCCTTCCGGATTTCAAAAAGAACCTTTCGCTTTTGCATCCTTCATAAACTTACCCAGACAGTTGTCGAAGATTTGATTCTTCCTTTAACGATTTTGTATTGACAGACCCGCTGGAGCGATTTTTGAAGAGCAACGGGATGAAAAACTGCAAAACTGCCCCAAACAGCATTCTATTCTCCGCCGAATTCAGATAAAAACAGGCTGATCTCTCTCTTTTTTAGCCCTCTATTTCCAGATTCATACAAATTGAACAGAAGTATCCTCTTTTTCATAGGATAATTTGGCAGAATTATTTTGCAGGATTTTCAAAAATAACTTGCAAAACAAAAAGAGATGGTGTATGATAAGTACAACGCCTCAAAAGCACCTGTTTGTTCCGCGCGCACAAATTGCCGCCGAAAAGGGCTTCACAAAGGCATCAAGTATGATTATTGGAGGTACCGGCAATGGCTTGTTACAGTGAATTGTCCGTTGAAGAACTGTCTGCTCTGAAGGAATCTTTGCAGGCCGAATACGAAGAAATCAAATCCTGTGGACTCAAACTCGATATGTCCAGAGGCAAACCCTCTGCGGCCCAGCTTGATTTGTCTATGGATCTTTTAAACTGCCTCACCGAGGAAGACATCAAAAGCGTCACTCCCGATGTGAGAAACTACGGCCTTTTGGAGGGCCTGCCCGGAATGCGCAAGCTGTTTGCCGATATGCTGGGGCTCAAGCCGGAAGAGATTTTCGTCGGCGGCAACTCCAGCCTCAACTTGATGTACGATACCCTGGCAAAAGGGATGCTCTTCGGTTACTACAATAGCGAAAAACCCTGGGGCCAGTGCGGCAAAATCAAATTCCTCTGCCCTGCCCCCGGCTACGACCGCCACTTCGGCGTCACCCAGACCTTGGGCATCGAGATGGTGACCGTTCCCATGACTCCTACAGGCCCCGACATGGACATCGTGGAGGAACTGGTTCAAAACGACGCCTCTATCAAGGGCATCTGGTGCGTCCCCATGTACTCCAACCCCGACGGCATCACCTATTCTGACGAGACGGTTCGCCGGTTTGCGAACTTGAAACCCGCCGCCAAGGATTTCCGTATCTTCTGGGACAACGCCTACTGTGTCCACCATGTGAGCGACCAGCACGACGAGCTGCTAAACCTGATGGACGAATGCAGAAAGGCCGGCACCGAAGACAGCGTGTTTATGTTCGCCTCCACCTCCAAGGTCACCTTCAGCGGTGCGGGCGTTGCCGCTTTCGGATGCAGTGAAAACAATATGAAACACCTGGTGAAGCTGATTTCCATGCAGACCATCGGTTTTGACAAGGTAAACCAGCTCCGTCACCTGAAATATTTCAAAGATTTAGACGGTGTCAAAGCCCACATGGAAAAGCACTGCGCTTTGATGAAACCCAAATTTGAGACGGTTCTCCGCCACTTGGACGAGGAGATCGCCCCTCTGGGCATCGCCGAGTGGCAACGTCCCAACGGCGGTTATTTCATCTCCTTAAACGTCATGAGCGGCTGTGCCAAGCAGGTCGTCGCCCTCTGTAAGGAAGCGGGAGTCGTCCTGACCCCCGCCGGCGCTACCTTCCCCTACGGCGTGGATCCCCTGGACCGGAACATCCGCATCGCCCCCTCCTTCCCCACCGCAGAAGAGTTGGAGATGGCGACCAAGGTGCTCTGTCTCTCGGTGAAGCTCGCCTCGGTCCAGGAGCTGCTGGCTCAAAAAAAAACAGTTGACGGTGAAAAAGACGCGACGGTAGTTGCATAACAAAGGTTTATCAAAATCCCCCGGTAACGGCCGGGGGATTTTTCTTCGTTTTAAAAAGGATTTCCTTTTTCTGGGAAAATTTAAAAATTTTTATGACGCAATTTAGAACAAAAAATAAAACTTATGGAATTTTCTAGAGTATTTTAAAAAAAACTCCACTTTTTATACTTTTTATGGTAAAATGAAACACAACAGCCTTTTTCCGCCACTATTGAGGTGAAGTAAGGCTCTCCCATCTACATAATCAAATCGGGAATGCGCTTCCCTTTGCCGTTTCCGCGGCGCTTATCCACAGCGAGAACGCGAAAACTTTCCCCACTGTTTTGGCGTTGTCAATAAATTAAAGGAGTGAATTGTGTGAAAAATTCATTTTTCAAGAAACTCATTTCTCTGGCAGCGGCCTGTGTGATGGCCTTGTCCGTTATGCCCATGACGGCGGGCGCTGCAATCTACGATCGCGACATACAATATAACATCGATGTCCGTCAACCGTCCCGCGCGTTTGTTTCCGTCGACAGCCCAAGGGCCTATGAAGGCGATTTGGTAAACCTGGAGATTACCACAGACGAAGGCTATATGGTGAATACCATCGATATTGCCTGGTATGAAAGCGGTATGATCCTGCACACCTATCTCTATGAAGAGGATATGGTCCGGGAAACCTCTGATCGGGAAGGCCTTTGGCAGTTTGAGATGCCCGCATCTAATGTCGAAATCTCAGTAGAGTTGGAAAAAGACTGGCGTGACTCTCCAATCGAAGTAAAAATTTACGACGAAAACGCGGGCCACGGCGAGATTTATTCCAGTCGGTACTATCCCTATTTCGGAGAAGAAATTACCTTGACGGCGATTCCTGATTACGGCTATACCGTCGACTATATCAAGGTCAACGGCAAGACTCTGACCCCCGTCAAAGAAAACTACGGCGGCGAGACTGCCTTCCGTTATACCGTCGACGAGGCCCGCATTAACGTCACAGCGAACTTTGTCCGTGCAGACAACTCCACCTATTCTGTCAGCGTAAACGCCCTGAGCGGTGGCAAAACCTACCTGAACACTACTGCTGCAAAGGCCGGCACCAACGTTACTCTCACCGTCACACCTGACAAAGGCATGACCATCGATACCGTCAAATACGGTTCCACCATCCTTACTGGAAAAGACGGCGTCTACACCTTCACAATGCCTCCTCAGAACGTCAACCTGTCCATCACCTTCAAATCCGATGGAACTGTTACAGAGCCTTCCAATCCCTCTGCTCCCACCTGGGTACAGGTCGATAACCACTGGAAAATCAAAAACACCGATGGCAGTTACATCACCGGCTGGTACAAAATGGGCGGACAGTGGTACTATATGGATGCGGCTGGCGACATGCTCACCGGCTGGCAGATGATCGGCAATAACTGGTATTACTTAAAATCCTACGGTGCTATGGCCACCGGATGGCAGCTCGTAGGCGGCACCTGGTATTACCTGAACGCAGGCGGCACGATGAAAACCGGCTGGCTCCAGCTGGGCAACACCTGGTACTATCTCAAATCCAACGGTATGATGGCCACCGGATGGAACTGGATCGGCAATAAATGCTACTACTTCTACACCGGCGGCAATATGGCGGCCAACACCACCTAAAGAATACAAAAATCACCGGCAATTCGGCGGATGGCAA
>CABUOE010000181.1 GCA_902493155.1 uncultured Eubacteriales bacterium | reverse complement strand
CATAGAGGACATCCTCGAAACGATTGACGATCAGGAGGAAAAATAAAATGGCTATCGATTACGAACAGGCAAAGGTTCTTCTCAACAACTCATACGAAAAAGCTGCCCAGGAACTTCCGGCAGCCGTGACTCAATATATCACAGACAATAAGGATGCGCTGGATACGATCTTTTCCTCAAAAACACAGTCCTACCGTGAGGTTCTGCTTGGCTGCGCAGTAGCAAGGTATCAGGACAGGAGCTGCAATATCCGGCACCCCTATGTCAAACAGGGCGAGGACGCTTTTAATGGGCGTACTCTGGATGAGAAGGCAGTCAATCCGTTCCTGTTTTCAAAGCAGATCCCTTGTTCCAAAGGTCCTTATCTGGCGACTTTCCGCAGGAATGTTACTTTCACTGAAGATACAAGGGATGGATTGCGCGATAAGGAAGGCTTTGACGCTTTGCTGTCACTGATTTCCACCTTGGAGGCTGTGTCCGAAAGTGACGAGGTGGAAACGATCATCATTGCCTTATTGAAGTGCTTTATCGACCTCCGTGAGCAGTCGATTGTCCGGCTTGTTCCAATCCGCCGGCTCCGCATCGATCAGTACCGTATGTTCCTAAACAAACTACAGCATCGCCAGAGCGGCGGCCTTATTCCCATGCTCCTGACGGATGCCGTCTTCTCCACTATCAACGGTCAGATGAATGCGGGGTGGACCATAGAACGCCAGGAGATCAACGCCGCAGATGGTGCGACCGGCGCACCAGGTGATATTACGATTTACAAGGATGGAGCGATCTTTAAAGCCATTGAAGTTACTGAGCGGCCAATAGACGGCTCCCGCGTTGATTCCACTTTCTCCACAAAAATCACACTGAACAACGCCGCTGAGTACTTATTCGTTTATACAAACGACCTTCCAAGGGAAAATGCGCTGGAACGAGCAAAAGCGTATTTTGCGCAGGGGTATAATATCAATTTCGCTTCCATCACAGATTTAACCATCCACATCCTGCTTTCTGGAGATGAGGCATTTCGGACTGCATACAATGAAAGAATGTTTGAACTGTTCAATGCCCAGGATGTGCAAGCAACGATTAAGGTGGCTTGGAACGATGCCTTGACCGAAGCAATGCAGGCATAAAAAACGGGAATGTGTACCACATTAAGGTAACACATTCCCGCTTTTTACGCTTGGAGATATTCAGCAACAGCCGATGCAACGGCTTCCGCCATTTTACAAGGCACTGCATTGCCGATTTGTTTATAAATTGCCGCCGGCTTGCCGCAGAAGATATAATCATCTGGGAAGGTCTGAATCTTAGCCGCTTCCCGTATCGTAATTCTTCTAAGGCGGCTGGGAGCTTCCTTGTATTCCGGGGTAATCGTTCCATCCATCAAACCTTTATGGTAGTTCTCGATGAAATTATCATCTGCCTCCCCATACAAGTAGTCTTCATCTATAAACGGCGTTTTATTCCCGCCCATAGAAGCCGGAAGGGTATTCGCATAGCCATCGATATCTATCGGGCGTCCCTGCCCATTAAAGTACATACCCGCATAAGGGGATTTACGCATAACCGGCCGTGCGCAAAAATTAATCTTTGCCACACAAGTCCGTGGATTCTCCTCACTGCCTGCTTTGCCAAGAGGTAACAAGATATCCCTGATGGGAGCGGCCTTCATTTTATGATGTGTGATAAGCTGATGAAGACGCTTTTCATCAAACGAATCCCCTCGGATTCCAATAAAGAATACGCGCTCCCGCTTCTGCGGCACGCCATAATCTGTGGCATTTAAAACAAAATAATGGCACGAATATCCAAGGTCAAAAGCCTTCTTCAAATAGCGTTCTCGTACATCTTTCCATTTACTCAGTTCGCCCAAGGCTTTTACATTCTCCATCACAAAAGCTCTTGGCTTGACTCTTTCAACGACATCCAGGAAAGTAAAAATCAATTTGCTTCTGTCGTCATCAGGGTCCATTTTCCCCGCTACTGAAAAGCCCTGGCATGGAGGGCCTCCAAATACAAGATCAATCCCCTCGTATTTGCCAAGAGAATCGATTACATTATTGATGTCATCGTTGATCATTATACAGTCTGGGTGATTGGCTCTGTAGGTTTCAGCAGCATCGGCAACCAGTTCATTGGCAAACACAACTTTTATCCCGGCATTCTCAAAACCGACATCCATGCCGCCCGCCCCAGAAAACAACGAAATGGCTCTTAACGGCTCACTCATCGGCTTTTTCTCCTTCTTTATCATGATGAATACGGAAAATCAATTCGTTTTCCTGCGCATTCAAATAAATATCAAAAGTGGTCTTTCCCTTTTCAACTCCCATATTAGAAAGGATTGCTTTCGGCATTCTTACTCGCATATCCTGCTGCAACACATAAGTGTCCAGGTAGATGCATGAATCTGTCATTGCGGCTTTCCTCCTCGCCCTTAATTCAGTCTAATTATAAACTGTTTTCAGTCCAGAGTCAAGCCTCTATACCGCAACGAGGACAGTTTTTACATCTTAACGATAGCCCTACTCTGTAACGATAGCTTTTCTATCGTTACAGAGTACCGCCGAAAAGTGTGAACCACCTTGCTAAGGCCACCGTTCTGCCTATGCCGCCACAATGCTGAAAATAGAAAAACCGCCCAGAAACGGCGGATTTGCGGCATTTTTGAAGGTATGAAATTGTATCAATCTCGGCGTGGTTTTGTCTAAAATACTGCCCTCGGAAAATCCCAAACGCTCAAGAGCTTCATACATACCTTTGATTACAACAGGCGGCGTATAAAATGCTGTCAGGGTGGACTCCATTGCCGCACGGTATTCTTCTGGGGAAAGGCTTGCATACAGCTCTTTGAACTCATCAGCCCACGCCGCATTGTTTTCATCAAACGCCATAGACAGACCGCCCCAACCGACATACTTTGAAAGGATTTCCTGTTCTTCGGGTGTGGCAAGTCGGTTTTCAAGCTCCAACTCGTGCAAGAGATTGATAGCCGCCATATTATTACGGAACTTTTCTTTTGCGCCTCCGACACCCAAAGTATCCTCGGTAATGCGGTAATTGTGGCGTGGCTCTGAGGGGGCAGGGGTAGGAGATACCGCCTTTTCGGGCTGTTTTTCTTCCTGCGCCTTACTGAGCAGGCTGCGGATATAGCCGATTTTCTCCACACGGTTGATGGGAAAGCCCACGGCATCGGCAAAGGTCATATCCCGCATTGACACATCACCGCTTATTTCGCTGATACTTTCAATGACATAGCGGCGGTTATCAATAAGGATTTCCTTGCCGATGAGGTCAGAGTTATCCTGTATATCGGGCTGTTCCTGCTGGCTTCGTTCCTCATCTTTCTGGGCGAACAGCTTGACGATGTTTTCGGCACTATTCAAGGTATCGGCATATTCCTGTGCTTCTTCCTCAGTTTCAAAGGTCTGATAAATGCCGTCCACATCGTAATACTGCCCGTCTTGCCCTTCTGGTACGGTGTTATCCCGTATGATAAACGGGTCGGCAAAGGCATCGGAAGTCAGTTCTACGGTATAATGCGGAACTTCCTCTATTGACAAGAATGGTGTCATCTCGTCTATGAGCTGACGGCAGACCTGCTTTTGCTCATCATCTTCTAATTCTTCTAACCACTCTGTAAGCTGTTCCACATAGCTTTGCACAAGCTCAGGGTTACTTAAATCATTGTTGATTTTCTGAATGGCATCTTCTTTTGTTTCTCCTACTTCAAGGGCGTCCATATACTCATAAGGAGAAACATCTTCCGCAAAATCTACCAGTCGCTCCGCAAGAGTGGCTTCCTTATCTTCTGGAACTCTAAACCAATCGCTTTCCGTTGCCATAATCTCCGTATAGAGCTTTTCGTCCTCTGGGGTGAGCGTTTTATGCTGCTCCAGATAAGGTACAAACACATCTCGTCCCCATTGCAGGCTTTCTATTTGTTCACGGTAATAATCCTCGCCTTGTTTCTTCCATTCGGGAACAAACGGGCAATTCGGGGACAGAGAGTATTCGTAAAAGTTTTTGATATGGGAGATAAGGTCGCCCTCGCCGTCGCCAATATCAAACCGTCCTTCATAATGGAAATCTTCGCCGCCGATAGTAGCGGTAATCTCAAAATCGGTCTTATGATACCAGCCGACATTATCCTTGCTTTCACGCTCTCTATGCTGCTTTTCGTCCAGAACGCCGAGAAGATAGTTACCCAGAGCAAAGCTCAAATCGGTATATCGGTCATTAAACTGCCTGTCATAAAAGGCGGGGTGTTCCGAAAATCCGATAGAGAACTTTATGCCGTCTGGCTTTTCTTCGGACGGTGTCTGAACACTCTGCTTTTCGGTAACGACTACTTTCAAATGGTCGTTAGCAGGGTTTTTCTTTAACTTTTCCTCAAAATCAGCTCGGCTGAGTTCCTTGCCGAACAATGGAAAGTCGGGATTACGCAGAGAGACAGCGTTTTCATCAAACGCCGCAATCTCATATTTGTCTGCCCCGATATATACAACATCGTCCTCGTGATAGACATAGCGGAGAGGATACAGCTCCATAAGCTCCTGTGAAAACCGCCACGCATTGCTGCGGCTGTAAACATCGGCGGTCTTTCCCTGTACCAAAGCAAGAAAATCAATGAGCTGCTGAACAGTAGCAGGGTCGCCTAAATGCTGTTCCATTTGTTCGGCGGTTACATCTGCAAGGTCGGTACGCTCCACATTTTCAAGCAGGTCTTTCTCATAATGGTCTAAATCACGGATAAAATCGGACAGC
>CABUOE010000180.1 GCA_902493155.1 uncultured Eubacteriales bacterium | reverse complement strand
GCTTACGAAAACGGCATGAAATAAGTTTTAAACTTACTGAAAAGCCTCCGCTTTTAGCGGAGGCTTTTCTCATATCGTTTTCCATAGGAGACGATTTTCTTTAAATTCAGCGGATAATTTTCCATCGTCATGCAGCCAGGAAAGATAGGAACGCACCGTGCTGCCCACCAATGCATATTGTTCAAAATTCATTGTTAGCTGGTAATGGTCAAATAGATTTTTTAAAAGCTCCTCAAAAGCAATCGGTACTCTGCAAAACAGGAGGATTTGGTTTGCGACTTCCTCCACTTTATTTCGATTAAGCACGGTTAAAGCACGGATGTCGTTTGTCGCTTCCGCATGAGCCGGAACAAAGTATCTTGCCTCCAACTGCTCTACAGTGGAAAGGGTGTTCAAATAAGCTTCCACATCATAAATAAAAGGGATATGATATTTTTCAAGTACTGTTTTACTGGAGAGACAGTCGGCAATAAAACAAACATCATCAGAGGTACGGACGCCAATCATGTCCAAGAAATGCCCAGGCAGCTGGAAATACGAAAGCCCGTCCGGCAGCCCGTCGTCCACCGTCCCCGAAGGTTCGCTGACCGGAGCAATCATAAATTTACCTCGGAGCTCCTTGCATGGATAACCTCCATAAATGAGGGATGGCTCCATATGGGGGTAGCGGATGAAAGCATTTTCCAAGCCGGTAGACAGAATCCGACAGCCGGTTTTTTCCTGCAAAAAGCGGTTGCCTCCGATATGGTCGGCATTGGAGTGGGTGTTGATGATGAGGGTTAATTCCCAGCTATGTTCCTCTAAAATCTTTTTGACTTTCTTTCCGGCGTCTTTGTCGTTTCCACTGTCGATTAGGCATACCTGACCCTTACCCAGCAGGTAAAGTCCCATTTTAGCGGGACTGTTGATATAATAGGTTCGTTCCCCCACTGGAACCAGTTCGTACATATGGATTCCCTCCCCCTTGCCAAAATACCGTATGGGACCATTTGTTTTTACAAAGCAAATGGCAAAATATACTTGTAATCCGCATTGTGGATTACATATACCTCTTTCATCAGGCATATTGCGGGCATTTCATGCCCGCAACGATACTATTTTTTATAAACTACAGCGACGCACATGCCGGCAATGCCGCCTAAGGGCAGAAAAAGGCCTATATTATGAAACAATAAACCTAAGATAAGTCCGACAACGATTCCTCCACTCAATCCGGCGACGAGACGCATGACCTGCGGGCGTTCCCACTTCCTCATAAAAATCCCCATTCCTTATTTATTTTACTGTAGTTTCCAGCATTCACTGCGAATTCGAGCCTTCTTGTAGACGACAGAAACAACTTATCAATATATTTTAATTTTCAGATTGCCTGCTCGTCCCTCAACCTCATCAATATTCGTCCATCTAGTCAAATGGTTTTTGATGCCTTTTATTCTACCACACTGCAAAAGTCCTTGCAACTGCCCTAAAAGTCAAATCAGGACAAAAAAATAGGCAAATATCGACCTTGAAGCCTTTGCAATTCTATACTATACTTTGAATGAGTTATTATCTTTAATCCTCTATACCATCATTCTGAAAGGGGCCTTTGTTATGGCTAAAATTAAAGTTGCCATTATTGGCTGCGGTACTATTGCAACCAACGCACACATTCCGTCTTACCTGAACAATCCGGACGTGGAAATCAAGTATTTTTGTGATATCATTCCGGAGCGAGCCGAGGAAAAAGTGAAAAAACATGGAGTCGGCACCGCTGTCGTGGACTATCACGATATCTTAAACGACGACGAAGTACAGGCGGTATCCGTGTGTACTCCGAACAATTTACATAACCAGATTTCCATTGACTTTTTGCGGGCGGGCAAAACGTCCTCTGTGAAAAGCCTGCTGCCCGTACTTATGAAGAAGCACTAGAAATGCAGAAAGTCCAGCATGAAACCGGCAAGGTGTTAAACATCGGTGTCGTTAACCGCTTCAACACCAGCGTCAACATGATTAAAGATATGATCGACAGAGGTGATTTGGGCGAAGTGTACCATGTATACGCCAGTTTCCGGGCTCACCGTTCCATTCCTGGATTGGGCGGAATGTTTACCACCAAAGAAATTTCCGGCGGCGGCGTTTTGATCGATTGGGGCGTTCACTATCTCGATTTGATTATGTATTGCTTGGGAGATCCGCAGCCTCTCACCGTTTCCGGTGAAGCCTACTGCAAACTGGGACGCAACATTCCAGAGTACTCTTATATCAGCATGTGGGCCAGCGAACCCGACCCCAACGGGACGTACGACGTTGACGACTTCATCACTGGCATGGTCCGTACCGAAGGCCCCACCATCACATTGAACGGAGCCTGGGCTCAAAATATCGGTGAAGAAGAGTGCTATGTCGACTTCATCGGCGACAAAGCGGGTATCCGGCTCCAATATGGCTCCACCTTTAAAATTTACTCTGCCAAAGGCAAATCCCTCTATGAAATTATCCCCAACTACAAAATGGAAGACGCTTTCCAAAATGAGATCAACGCCTTTATCCGCTGCATTCAGACCGGCGAGAAGCTTCCCTCCCACATTGACACCGTTGCCATCACTGCCAAAATGATGCAAGGCCTTTACGATTCGTCAGAAGCTCACAAGGAAGTTTCTTTCGTGGACTAGGAGGAGATGGCGCTTATGAAAAAAATTGGCATCATCGACTATTTTCTGGATGAGTGGCATGCAAACCACCTGCCTCAGTGGATTCACGACGAATCAAAGGGCGGGTATGAAATCGCCTTTGCGTACGGAAAAATAGACGCACCGCAGGGCCTCAGCTCTGCTGACTGGTGCAAAAAGTTCGGCATTGAACACTGCGAGACCATTGAGAAAGTCATTGACCAGAGCGACGTGCTCATGGTGCTGTCCCCGGACAATCCAGAGAGGCACTGGGAGCTCTGCCAACTTCCTCTTCGCAGCGGAAAGCCCACCTACGTGGACAAAACTTTTGCCCCGGACTATAAGACTGCTGAGGCGCTGTTTCAATTGGCTGAACAGTACCACACTCCTATGTTTTCCACTTCTGCCCTCCGTTTTACCAAAGAATTGGACGGTGTCTCTAAAGAGGGAATCCGCACTTTGGCTACTACGGGCCCCGGCGTAATTTCCAATTATGCCATTCATCAATTGGAAATGATTGTCCAGCTCATGGGCACAAAGGCCGAGCGGCTAATGTTTCTGGGAACCGAAAGCTGTCCTCAGCTGATTATCCAGTTTTCGGGAAACCGATCCGCTGTTATGGGACAGTACGGCTGGGATTGTCCTTTCAGCGTACAAGCGGCTAAAGATGACGGCACTTTTATCAACGTTCCGTCCTGCTCTGAGTTTTTTGAGCGCTTTGTGCCGGCTCTGCTTCAGTTTTTTGAAACGGCTGAGCCTCCTGTCACCGCTGAGGAGACCATATTGATCGCAAAACTCCGTGAATTCGGCATCAATGCTGTCAATTGGCCCGGGACATGGGTGCATTTATCTTGAATTTTTTCAAAAAGCCCGGAATTTCCGGGCTTTTTTCTTGCTTGTCCGCCATCTATTATGGTATGATAAGAAAAAGAGATTTTTCTAGTGTAGTAGGCGGGAGGCTGCATTATGGATAAAAAATCTATGGAATACGGAAGGCAGTTCCACTGCAGCTTTGATATTTTCGAAAATCCCAAAAAATTTGATATTCTTACCATGTACCAATGCGGAGAAATGAGCTGTGAACCGGGTTATACCGTTCTGGGCCATAAGCAGTTTTGCTATGAGGTGAGCTGTTTTATTGGCGGAGAGGGATATAATTATCGAGATGGCCAAAAATATCCTGTAAAAGAAGGGGACATTTTTATCAACGTTCCTGGAGATTTTCATACAATCGTGTCGTCGGATACTGCTCCGCTTCGTTTCCTTTATATGGGGTGGAAATTTTCCGGTGAAGTTGCCGAGAATTTCCTACCTATTGTTGAATTTTTTGGGAAGCCTTTGGAAAACCCGCTGATGCAGGACAGGCTGGGGGTGTCCTTCTACCTTTCCAAACTGGTCAACGAATTTTATAATAGCACCGATTTCTCGGAAGAAATGGTCAATTCCTATGTTTTTCAGATCCTCTGCCTCCTGTACCGTACCTGGCAGATTCCCGGATATCCTACCGAGCCCTCCCGCAGGGGAAATAGCGTGGGCGGCACGGTTTACCGGGTCATCCAGTATGTGGACAACAATATTTACGATATTGACAATGTGAGCACCATCTGCCGGGATCTCTGTTATAGTTCCAGCTATCTTTCCCGGCTCTTTCACGCCCGTACCGGTATGACGCTGCAGCACTACCTGAACGAGAAAAAAATTGAAAGCGCCGCGGAACTGATTAAAAGCAGCGGCCTTTCTATAACAGAAATCGCAGAAAAGCTCCATTTTGATTCGATTCAGTCCTTTAGCCGGATTTTCAAGCGGATTACCGGCGTCTCTCCCTCTCATTATGCAAGGAATTTGGTGGAGGGACAGGATTGAAAATGAAACTGGGCTGTGCTATACTAAAAAAGTCTATCTAAAACATCATAAAGGATTGTGATTTTATGCCAGCCAAAAAGCGCAGACGGCGGCTGAAAGTAAAAAATATCGTCCTGGCCCTTCTGCTTGTGTGCGTCCTTGCCGGCGTCACCTGGGCGGTGATTTATTTCATTCAGGTTTTCCAATACAAATACCGGGAATTGAATCCCGATAATCTGGGGATTTCCTCCAGCGGGGAGCAGCTCACCGACGACAAAAAC
>CABUOE010000179.1 GCA_902493155.1 uncultured Eubacteriales bacterium | reverse complement strand
AATCCGCCTACAAATTCCTGCGGAATTTGCGGATGTGGTATAATAACCTCACAGACAAACAACAAAGCTGTTTGTAAAGCGCCTAAAAGATGCTTTTGTCCCGCTGGCGCGGAAAATGTGAGAACATTGTATCATAAATTTCGGTCGTTGCACGACCGAAAAATCCGCTTCGCGTCTTTTTTACCCGCTAAAGCGGGAGATCTATGGTATAATATCAATCAGTTCCTGTGTTTTGAGATTGATCTCATTTCGCTGCCCTTTTGTAGTCAAAAAGCCAGTTTTTAGAGATTCTGCGGAGAAAAAGCTTGACTTTGCAGGGAAACACTGGTATAATCAATCTGTTATCGGCGCGATTGCCGATATCTATTTTATTTCCTTGCTCCGGACAGGACGCTCCGGGGCCGTGAAGTCCAGAAGGAGGTGCTTTTAAATGGCAAAAGTAAATGAGAATTACGAGGCAGTCGTCATTTTCAGCATGAAGCAGGGCGAAGAGGCAATCAAGGCTTTGGTCGAGAAATTCGGCGCGCTCATCGAGAAAAATGGTACGCTGGAGAGCGTTGACGAGTGGGGTAAGAGAACCCTTGCTTATGAAATCAACGACGAGACCGAAGGTTACTACGTACTCTACAACTTTAATTCTGTGCCGTCTTTCCCCGTGGAAATGGAGAGAAGACTGAACATCACAGATGGTATTCTCCGTTCTTTGATCGTGACCAGAGTGTAATGGAGGCGGCAGTATGTTAAACCGTATCATCTTAATGGGAAGACTAGTTGCCGACCCCGAACTCAGACAAACGCCCAATGGCGTTTCCGTCGCGTCATTTCGAATCGCAGTCGACAGAAATTACCAGTCCAAGGAGACCGGCGAACGTCAGGCTGATTTTATCAGCTGTGTCGCGTGGCGCCAGACTGGGGAATTTATCAGCAGATATTTCCAGAAGGGCCGTATGATCGCCCTGGAGGGAAGCCTGCAGACCCGGAATTACGAAGACAAAACCGGTGCCAAAAGAACCGCTTATGAAGTTATCGTCGATCAGGCTTATTTCGCGGACAGCAAGCCCGCCGGAGGACAACCTTCCGCCGGTGCAACCCCGTTCCCGACCCAGCCGCCTCAGTTCGAAGAGCCTCAACGGGGCAACAGCCTTTCGGTAGGCGACTTCGGCAGCTTTGAGGAAATCGACACCGATGACGGCGATCTGCCGTTCTGATTGTTGGCGCGATTCAAACTGAAAAACAGCTGAAAGGAGTTACCAGAGTTATGGATAGAAATAGCCGCGGCAGAAAGCCCCGCAGAAAAGTCTGCGCTTTCTGCGTTGATAAAGTAGAAAACATCGATTACAAAACCATCGGTAAATACAGCCGTAAGGTGCTGTCCGAGAGAGCGAAAATCGTTCCCAGACGTGTAACCGGCACCTGTGCAAAGCATCAGCGCCAGTTGACCGTCGCTGTCAAACGCGCTCGTCACATCGCTTTGCTGCCTTACGTGAACGACTAAGCTAAGAATCAAAACCACCGGTTGAACCGGTGGTTTGATCCGGCCCTATAAGGGCCTATTGCTTGTGGTCGCACCCTAAAGGGTGCACTGAATAGTCTGGCAATCACACTTTTATCACTGGCTGCCCCCTACTTGGGGGCAGTTTTTGTTATGCTTTCTTATTCTTCTGACCCGTGAACGGGTCTGTAAATTCTTTTAGGCTTATCTGGTCATTCGCTATATCTTCCTGTAACTGGTTTCGAATGTATTCCTGGATTGCTCCTTCATACTTTCCTACTGTGTCCACGTAATACCCTCTGCACCAGAAATACCGATTTCCATATTTGTATTTTAGATTTGCGTGTCGGTCGAAAATCATCAGGCTGCTTTTACTTTTCAAGTATCCCATGTACTGCGCCACACTCATATGTGGTGGCATCGCTACAAGCATATAGATGTGATCCGGGCAATATTCTGCCTCTATGATCTCTACTCTCTTTCGCTCACTTAAATCTCTCAGTATTTTTCCAACGTCTACTTTCAACTTCCCATATATCACTTGTCTACGATACTTCGGCGCGAATACGATATGATACTTGCATCTTCATTTGCTATGTGATAAACTTTTTACGTTATCCATTTGACATGAACCTCCTGTGTTTTGATGGTGTGGTTACCAGACCTTTTCCATTCTGCCACACAGGAGGTTCTTCCTTTTGTTAAAGCACCAATTACAACAAAAACCGCCGGCTCTATAATAGAACCGACGGCAGTACATCCTCTAGTCCAAAAGGCTTAAGGTGATTTTGTATTTGCTGTCTAGGGCATTTTTGTCCTCTGCCAGCTTCTTATACTGGTTGATGCTGGCGGTAGCCTTGTTGATAGGCTGTAAAGTTCCCGCTCCCGCAACGCATCCGCCGGGACAGGCCATGCCTTCCAGCAGGTAGCCGTTTAACTTTCCAGCCTTGGCCACCATGAGCATCTTTTTGCATTCGTGGAGGCCCTGGGCCGATTGGACGGGGATTTCCTTGGTGGGGTCGAGGCGCTTGACCGCGTCGACGACAGCGCTGGCGACGCCTCCGCTGACGGCAAAGCCCCTTCCCGCAGCGGTAGCCTCCTCCAAGGGGTGGGAGGTATCGATCTGGTCGAATTTGACGCCCTTGGCTTCAAACATGCCCATGATTTCCTCAAAGGTCAGCACAAAATCCACGCCGCTGCGTACCGAACGGCGGCTGGCCTCCAGCTTTTTGGCGGAGCAGGGGCCAATGAAGGCTACCTTGCAGTTTTTGTGCTCTTTTTTCATCAGCCGGGCGGTCAATACCATGGGGGTCAGCGCCATGGAAATGTAGGGGGCAAGTTCGGGGAAGAGCTTTTTTGCCATAACCGACCAGGCAGGGCAGCAGGAGGTTGCCATAAAAGGCTGGTTTTCCGGCACATCCCGGATGAAGTCCTTGGCCTCCTCGATGGTGCAGAGGTCGGCGCCGATGGCAACCTCCACCACGTCGTCAAAGCCCAGTTGCTTCATGGCGCCTTTGAGCCGCTCCGGGGTCATATCCGGCCCAAACTGGCTGATAAAAGCGGGGGCGACGATGGCAATGACCCGGTCGCCGGCCTTGATTGAATGAATGAGCTGGAAAATCTGACCCTTGTCGGAAATGGCGCCAAAGGGGCAGTTGACGATGCACATGCCGCAGGAAACGCATTTGTCGTAGTCGATGGTGGCGCGGCCCAGCTCGTCGGAGCCGATGGCGTCCATGCCGCAGGCTTTGGCGCAGGGGCGATCCATCTTAAGGATAGCGCCATAAGGGCAGACGTCCTTGCAGCGGCCGCATTTGATACATTTATCCTGGTCGATGACCGATTTGCCGTGCTGGATGCTGACAGCGCCCTTGGGGCAGACCTCAGTGCAGGGATGGTTTAAGCAGCCCTGGCAGCAGTCGGTGACCTTGAACACCTTATCCGGGCAGGCGTTACAGGCAAATTTGATAATATTTACCAGCGGCGGATCGTAATACTTTTCCGCGATAGCACTTTCATTGACTCCTTCCGAAATAGGCGCGTGTTCGTCGATGGGGCGAAGGGGGAGCCCCATCGACAAGCGCAAGCGTTCGCCGACGATGGCCCGCTCCAAAAAAATACTGTCCCGGTAGGTGGCGATTTCACCGGGGACAATTTTATAGGGAAGTTCTTCGATTCTTGCGTAATCACCGCCTTCATAGGCAAGACGGGCGACTTCGGTGAAGACCTTGCGGCGTATATCGGTAACGGATGAATAAATTCCTCTCATGCTGCTCCTCCTTTGTATTCTCGTTATTATTTTAACATTGTGCGTGCTTTCATGCAATATGAGTTTGATGGAAAGAGAGGAAATTTTTTAGAAGAATTCTAACAAAATTATGGATAAAATGCCGACACGATAAAGACCCCCCGGCTTTGCCGGGGGGTCTTCATAGACGGGCAATGTTCTCCCGCCTTATCCTCATCCATCTGGTGTTTGATGTACTCCGCGATCTTGTTCGCATTCTTTCCCGCTGTATCTACATAGTACCCGCGGCACCAGAATTCCCTGTTCCGATATTTATACCTCAACTCCGGAGACTTCTCATAGATCATCAGGCTGGTCTTTCCCTTCAGGTACCCCATAAAGCTTGACACCGCTACCTTGGGCGGAATTTCCACCAGCATGTGGATATGATCCGGGCACACTTCTGCCTCTATGATCTTTACCTTTTTCCACTCACACAGCTTCCGCAAGATTTCTCCAATCTCCCGTTTCTTTTCTCCATAGAACACTTTCCTACGGTATTTCGGTGCGAATATGATGTGGTATTTGCAATTCCACTTCGTGTGTGATAAACTGTTTAAGTCATTCATATCCGATGATCTCCCTTTGCTTTTTTGGTGCAGTTGCCAGACCGCCCTCTATTCTATAGCAAAGGGAGTTTCCTTGTCTACATCATCGCCATTAGGCTTTTTCGGAACCACTCGTCTAGCAAGTATTTTTCGGTATACAAAAAGGCAGCCGCTTAAGCGGCTGCCCGAAATTGTAATGCGGTGTCAAACTTCTATGTTTCTTTAGGGACTAAGTCCGTCTTTTGGGGCTGTTGCAAAATAGCCTATCCAGAAAATCATGCACAAAGTTGTAGGGGGCCAATGCCTACATTGGCCCGCTTTTCAGAAAAAATTTCTCTGAAGGCGAACCGACGTGGACGTCGGCCCCTACATTTCTCTTTGCAATTGTGCAAATTGCTATGGTAAATTCATTTTGCAACGGCTCCCTGTGCATACCACCAGTTCACTGGTGGTTTCTCTT
>CABUOE010000178.1 GCA_902493155.1 uncultured Eubacteriales bacterium | reverse complement strand
CCCAATTTGTATTTTTGCCTATATTACCGCTGGGATTTGCTGCTGAAATATTAGCCGTTCCCCACATAACAAAGAGAACACTAACTAAAAAAAACATTGCGGAAAACTTGAAAATCTTTTTCATTACTTTCCCTCCAGACTTAATTTGTTTGAAATAAGCTTCTAATAGGAAAACTCTGGAAACTCTATTTTGGTTTCATTATACTAAAAATTTTGATGTTTGTACCGCAAAAAATGTCGAAAGGAAAAAGGCCGATGGACATTGTGCCATCGGCCTTTTTGAAAATAGGAGGATGATTTGCTGAAAGAAATTAATTTTAATAGGTATAGTTTAGATTTTCATCAGTAAGGGCTGTTAAGCGTCCATCGTGGATCCAGTAAGAACCGTCTTGTCCCTGTATGCGCACAAATAATCCGCTGGTACCTGCCAGTTTATTTTCGCCGGAGGCAGTGCTTCTGCCCAGATTGATTTTACTAGTGCTGCTCATGGGACCATCAACGCCGATCTGAGGAGTATTTTCAATAGAGAAAATGTCGGTCGTATCTTGCATACCAGACCAGAAAATCCGTAGATTGTAGACGTTGATCCAGTTTTCGGTATTGGAAAGCCCGGTCTGGGGAACACCGTCCTTGCAGATTCGGTAGGCGTAGCCATTGCTGTTAAATTCGATGGAATATCCATTTTTTCCTAAAAGACTGCCGCTGACATACTTGGGAAGAACCGACTGTAATTTTCCATTTTGGAACGTCCAGATCAGATGGTTGGATTCAAATCGCACTTGGGTGGCGTCATATTCGGGAATTGGCTGGTATTGACTATCGGAAACGGCCCTATAATACCGCAATTTGCCGGCCGCATCAAATCTAATATGGGAGGCGGTGACACCGGCACCCTGGAGAGAAACGCTGCCATTTTCCAAATAGAAATAGTCTTCAAAGTCTTTTCTCTCTAAAATACCGTTGGTTTGGCTACTGGTATAACCCACATAGGTCTTATCATAGAATTTGGGATAGCTGGTGCCTCCGGCATAGAAGGTGTAGGGACCGGAAGCTGCTTTACCATATTCAAAGGAAGTGTTACCGGGGTTGTCGATAGAAATTGGAATCAACTTATCTGGATTCTGTTCGGACAGTCCACCGTAGTCATTTCCATTGACCTTTTTATTGATTAAGTCGATTTTAATTTTGTTTAATACAGGCGGATAAAGTCCAGGATTATTTTTTCGGTTATAATGGAACTGGTCGGCGCCGTTGGTGTCAAAGGACTCCATATAAAGTCCATAATAGTAGCACTTTATACTGCTGTGAACATGGCCGCAGAAGCAGCCGATCACATCTCCGGTTTTCTTTGTAAAATCATATGAAATGGTTTCTCCTGCCAGAGTACAGCTTCCGGACTTTTTGTAGTGATAGTCCCTCAATACCTTTAACATGGGAATGAGACTACCATCTTTATTGTTACCCCATTTCTTCCATTCCGCCGAATTATAACTTCCACCCAAGTCTATATTCGAATTCCATTCAAACAAAGGTATATGAGTGAGGATGATGACATGGTTGTTGTTAGCCTGCAGCTGCTGAATCAGTTGTTTGATTTGTTTATGGGGGATTTTCCAGGAATTCTGCCCAATGGCGGAATCCAGGCCATAGGCGCGGATGTTATTGCGAGTGTCGTAATAGACCTGTATGTTCATTCCTTCAATCTGGTTCTGGGTGTAGAAACAGCCGACGTCATGGTTTCCTCTCAAAATGAGGGAAGCTTTTGTGGGATGAATCTTTTCATGAAATTTTTCTGTTGCGTAAGAAGGAGTATTGTCGCCCAGGTCAAAGGTAGCGCGGTAATCTGCCCCCCAGGGATATCCGTGGGTATCAGTGATAACGGTATATTCGGGGTGATTGGCATCTCCCCCGGGCTCTGAACCGGAACCCGAAATTTTAGTGGCCCGATAAGAGTTGGAATATCTGCCGCTTCCACTTCCAAAAGTGATGTTAAGGCTCTGACCATCTGCGGTTGGGCTGATATTGCTGATGTTAAGGCCGGACAGCGATTCCAGCAAAACAGTCTCATTGCCGAGATGATAAAGACCGGTAGAGGTAACAACATAGGTATTTGAACCGTCAGTTTGTACAGAGGATCGGGATAATACCCGGGATTCTTCGGCTTGTTCTCCCAGTGCACAAGCATCAACAAATGTACCGTAAACATCGGTATAATGATAGAGCCAGTTGAAGGAGTTAGAGCCGGCATTTCTCTTAAACTCATATGTGCTGTCGTCTTTTCCGAAGAATAAACGTGACCCGGCAGCCTTCAGGCAGCATGGACCCTCCGGGACGCTGTATGCGCAGTCTGTTTCTATCCACACATCTCCGTTGATTCGATAGAGGGAAAAGGTGGTATCGTCATATAACTTGGTATTTCTGACACCATAGAAAGTCATACATACCAGGCATCTCAATCAGGGTTTCGGCTAGAGTTTCCACGTCAATCCTGATGGTATAAGTAGTATCGATAAGGACAAAGGTGTTTTCACCATATGCCGCGCCGGTAATAGACCAGACGTTATCGCTGGGCGTCCAGGTTTCGCCACCATCGGTGCTCTTGTAATAACGGCCGACTCCATAGGCAATCAAGACGCCGTCGCCAAAGACGGTTTTACGAATGTCGTTGGAATTGAGAGCCCGGTATACCACTCTCCATTTCAGACCGTCGTCAGACTTGAGAATCCGTGTCCCAGCGGCCGCGATATAAAGGCCGTCCTGCTGGAGGACATCTTTGATTCCATAATCTTTTAAGGTATCGCCTTTGTGATACATCGACCGGGAATTTCCAAGACTGTCATGAGTGAATACCGCAATGTTGACGTTGTCGTTTGCGGTACAACAGCAGGTGCAGCTTCCGCTGATCGGTACAAAGACTGCCTTATTGAATTGATGGAGCGCCTTTTCTGTCAGCAGGTAGTCTTTTCCGTCCATCTGGCAGACGTCGATCATCTGCCCGGAAACGCCCAGAACCGGTTTATAGGATTCAAAGGCGGTATTGTTTTCATTCTTCTGGAATTCGTATGTCTGACCGTCCGCTCCCACAAACAGCCGGTCCCCGCATCCGCGCAGGCAGTATCCGTCTTTCGCTTCGTAAATGGGGAACCATTTCGTCCAGATATTTCCGGAACTGAGGGAGCAGAATACCGAGTCATCGTCGATGCTGTAGAATTTTCCACCGGCGAAGGCCACGTCCCGCAGCCCCGAACCGAGGCAGTTGAAATAGGTGATTTCCGAGCCTGTCACGTCGATGCCAACCGTTCCGTCGCCTACCAGGATGAACCGGCCGTCTCCAAACGCTGCCCCTGTTAAGAAGCCGTAGTATTCGCCCTGGGTCCAGGTTGCGCCGTTGTCTGTGCTGATGTAATAATAGTGCCCACCGCAGACGACGAACACGTTGTTTCCGAATACGGCGCGGGTCAGCTGATTTCCGTCCACTGTGGGAGTTTGCTGTACCACTTCCCAGCTTGTTGTGCTGCTTGCAGACCGGAGGATATAGTCCCCGGCGGCCGCAATATATACGCCGTTTCCGTAGCAGATGCTTTGAATGTGGTAGTCGCAGGGGTCTGCGTCCTGGGTGTATTTTTTGATGGTGGAGCCTTGAGACAATAAAACCTGTCCGTAATCGTTGGCACAACAGCAGAGGTATTCGCTGTTTGCATACGCATTAGGCGTCGAAGTCTCAATGTTCATGGTGGTGTGCAGCATGGTATCGGATATGATACACACCCGAGGTTCCAGGGTTTCGATGTCGGGAAATTCGCAGGCGTCGATCATCTGGGTGGTGATGGCCGCCATTTCGTCGATAGAGCTAAACTCTGTTCCGGTCTTTCTGAACTGGTAGGTAATGCCGTTGCTGCCTAAAAACAGCCGGCCGCCGGCGGCTCTGAGACAGTTTTCCGCTCCAATTGAAAGATTGCCCAAAACAAGCGTCCAGGCATTAGAACTATTCAGCTTATATAACCCGTTTTCCGTTGCGGATTTGTAGTAGATGCCGTAAAACGCGTCGTTGACGTAAACAATATCCTGTACGGTGAGAGCGGTGTCGATCCATGTTTTCTGCAATGCGTCGGCAGTAAGACGGATAACACAAGGATATTTAGAACTGGTCAGCATAAATTTCCCATCGCCGTATGCGACAGAATCCATAGCGACGGAACTGTTGAAAGTCCACCAAGAAGAGCCGTTGTCCATAGAAGTATAAATAACGCAATCGCCGCCGACTACAAATTTACCTTCCGCAAAAACGACCCGATATAGTGAGTGAGAGGAATTAAAATGATTGGTCATCTGTACGGTCTCCCACTTAACGCCATCGGCGGACCGAAGAATCCTGTCTTCAGCTACAGCGATATAGACGCCGTTGCCAAAGGCCATGCTTTTGATGGTGAAGGTCGGCGCAACCGAAGTATAGCCGGTGTAAACAGCTTTGGTGCCGTTGACTGCCACAGTGCGGATTTGATTGTCTTTTCCGGCACAGCAGCAGGTAAAGTTTCCTTCTGATGGGGCTTCCACCAAACTTCCATCTTCATAGAGCCCGCTTTCTGTCAACAAATAGAATCTTCCGTTGATGGTACAGGCGTCGATCATTCGGCCTGAGATGTCCAGGAGGCTCAGTTGGGCGTAATTGGTTTCCGGAGCCATCGCAACTTCATAGGTCGCATTTCCGATTCCCAGAAACAGCCGGTTGTTGATCCCTTTCAGACAACGTTCCTCACTGGATGGGATGGTGTAGTTCCCAGATAGAATCGTCCACACATTCGAACT
>CABUOE010000177.1 GCA_902493155.1 uncultured Eubacteriales bacterium | reverse complement strand
ACGATAAGGAGACCTGGACCGAGATTGTACAGGAATCCTTTGGAGACACTGCCCCTGAGGATGCCGTTTACACCTATTCCTATGAGCTGCCTGAAACGGTCAATGCACGGTATGTAAAACTAACTTTCCCCACTGCTGGCTGGGTATTCGTATCCGAAATCCGTGTATGGAGTCCGGAAGGCGGTGTGGAACCTCCCGTTCCTCCACAGGAAGATCTGGAGAATATGGCGCTTCATCAACCCTATGAAACCTCCGGCGCGACGCATGCTAATTATCCCGACAGCGGCGCAGAACTAACTGACGGTGTTGAAGGAACTGGTTCTTACAGCGATCCCGCTTGGTCGGCGTATCTCTGGGTAAACAACATTGAAATTACGGTGGATTTGGGTTCGACAAAAGAATTATCCAAGCTGGAAGGTGTTTTTCTCAATTCCATCAGTAATGGAGGAATTCCTTATCCAGAATGGGTAAAATTTTCCTATTCCAATGACAAACAAAGTTGGACCGATTTGCCGCAGGAGACTTTTCATGATACGGCGCCGGCTGATTCGGTTTATACTTATACGTATGAACTTTCAAAACCGGTCAACGCCCGCTATGTGAAATTAACGGCACCTACTGGAGGATGGGTCTTTATTTCTGAAATCCGGGCATGGGGCAAAAACGCTTCTGTCGACCCGCCGGAGCCTCCTGTTGAATCAGATAGTCTGATTTTTGGCGTTCCCTATACTTCTACTTTGCAGGGAGACGCATATCACGGCTCACACGGAGATCCTGCCCGTACAAAACTAACCGACGGAAAGAAATCTGGTGCTTGGGATCATGCCAATTCGGTAGGCATTTATTCTAACGGGGCTAACCAGTATTTTGAGCTTACTTATGCGCTGGATGAAACCATTCAGTTCAAACAAATCGACATAGGCGTACTTACTGCGCCTAAAAGCGGTATTTCTATGCCTTCCCAGATCGTCATTCAAACCCGTAAAGAAGGGGAGACCGATTGGACAACACTCTATATCGGAAAACCTGAAGGAGAGGATTCCAAAGTGAATCTGGTTTTCGCAACTGAAGGGGAGAACCTGAGTGCGAAAGAAATCCGCTTTGGAATTGAGGGCGGCAACACTTGGACATTCCTGGATGAACTGGAAGTATTGGCGGATTATAATGAAGAGACACCTCAGTATGTCATCAAAGAACTTCCACCTCCGGACGACAGCAACAATATCGCCAAAGGGCGCCCGTATGAGGTATCCTTGGCAGCCGATAACGCTTACCCAGATGAGAAAAATGTTTCGTTGACTGACGGAGTAAAAGGGCGCCTGTCTTATCAGGATCCCGCATGGGTCGGTTACCACGCCCCCGCTGATGCGACCGTGCAGGAAATCGTCGTGGATTTAGGCGAGTCCCAGCCTTTCCAGGAAGTCGCGCTCAATGTGCTGCAAGACTCTCCATATGGCATTTATTATCCCGACCTGATCTCTGTTTACACCTCTGACGACAAAGAAAACTGGACTCGTATGGATGTTGGTGCTTCTCAATCGGAACTGATTCTCGACTTGGGTTCCCAGCAGAGTTTTGAACGCATAAAGACCGGATTCTTGCAGGGGCAGGGCAAATCTGATTCCGCTGGCATCTACAATTATTGCTATCAGGCTCCTGAGCAGGTTAAGGGCCGCTATGTAAAAGTGACCATGACCTTCAATACCTGGGCATTTATTGATGAAATTCAGGTATTCCAGATTGCAGAGACCCAGCGTCCGACAACAGCGAATGTTTTGGACGAGAATCTAGAATCTGTGGCTGTGGATTCCAATAACGCTGCTTATGGTGCGACTTATGAGACTACGTGGCCCTCTAACGGCGTTCGTCCCGATCGGGGCAATAAACTGACCGACGGCCGGAGAGGAAGCAACAGCTATCTTTCCAAAGAGTGGGTGGGGTATACAACTGCGGACGGAATCGGCGCTTATCTGGCCGAAAATAAAGTATCCGCTCGTTATCCCGACTCTGTCAGTATCTTCTATTCCAGCAACAAGGAAAACTGGAGTTTTCTGAGCAATGTGAATATTGCCGATGGGGACACAGCAGAGGGCGTTAAACGCTTGGATTATATGCTGGAAAAAGCGGCTTCCGCACGTTATTTGAAATTTGTTTACTACGGACTTCAGGATGGCCTCTATATGGATGAAATTGAAGTCTTGAAAGTCAATGACCACAAGGAAGACGCTGGCGAGAACCCCGACAACGGCGATTTGGTAAATCTGGTTGAAAACTACGATTACGCCGCCTCCCGCGGTTCTGACGAAGCGGATATTGCCAACGCTCTGACCGATACACTGCGGGGAGCAGGTAATTGGGCAAGACTGGATTACAATGCAGGCTATGAACCGGAAAATCATGTGGTTCTCAATTTTGATTTGACGGATATGAATTCAGTGTCCCAAATTGTGATGGGAATGAAGCGCACTGGAGAGAACATTGCCCTTCCCAAAAACTTATCTATCAAGGTTTCCTATAATAACTCCGATTGGTTTACTCTGAAGGATTTCGGCGGCGAAACTCCTTCTGATGACGTCATTTGGGATGGAGCTGTCGATGAGTTCGGCTCTTCCATCGAAAATGCCAACATGGCTTATACCCGTTATATACGCATTGAATTTGACCTGACCGAAGGCTCTGCCACCTGCCTCGACGAGGTGCAAATTTTTGGCAAACGCGGCAAAACTTCCACTGCCGGCCGGCCTATGGAACCCCATGGGGACCATTATAACGTGGCTTTGGAGAAACCTTATACCATCACTCCTGAGGCGTCTCCTTCCGACGTTCCGGACACCGATGGCCGCGAACTGACCGACGGTATCCGCGCAACGTTGGCCGACCAGAAGGATCCTGCTTGGTTCGGTTTTGTTTGGAGATATCTCCCCACTGGAAACCAGGATGAATCCTGGCCTTTAAAGAGCGTTGTCATCGATTTGCAGGATGTGAAATCGGTCACTAGTGTCCAGACCAGCTGTATGAGCGGCTATCTGCGCGGAAAGGGATATATCAATCAGCCTTTTGCGCTTCACACCTACGCATCTATGGATGGAAAAACCTGGATGCCTCTATCTTCCAAAACCAATAACGACGTTTGGTATTACGGTGAAGGGACCTGGGGCGACGAGAAATTCGGAGTCGTATCTTACGGTTGGCGCGCGACAGGCAAAAACGTTGTAGAATCGGAAGACCATGTGGTTGATGCCGATATGGTTGCCGCCAGATACATCCGCGTGGATTATGAACCTGTCAACTGGTGCTGCATTGACGAAATCGAAATCATGGGGGATGACGGCCAAAAAGAGGATGCTCTCGTTGCAAACGGCACCCGCAAACTGGAGAATGGGCAGGAATATATGAAGCCCGGCGAAAAAACGGACGGTATCCATGATATGCTCCTCGTCTACAACGGAAACTACGGACACGATGCCGAAGTGAATCGGCCTGTAGGAGACTGGTCGGTGGAAAAATTCAGACCTCACCTCACTTATGTGAATTCCGAGAACAAAGCAGTAGATACAATGTTTGACGCGGTGCTGTTTTTGGCACTTTCCACCCAATATGGAAATGCCCTGCCCGATATCAGCATGGACGGAGATTCCCCTCCCAGCCTCAAGGACTGGGAATGGTATGTTGAAAAGATGTTTAAGGAAGGCGGAGACGTCGATAACCTGAATAAGGCTGCTGAGATTGCGTCCCAGGAACTGCACGATCCCGACTATAAAGTCAAGATGGTTATCTCCATCCCCGGTATGCCTTGGAGTGTGACCAAGTTCGGCACCCTTAACGGCAGAGAGTTGGATCTCAGCAAACAAGAGGACCGTGAGTATCTGTTGGACTGGTATATCGACTCTATTTATGAAAAATTCCAGGCAGGAAATTACGAATATATTGATTTTTCCGGCTATTACTGGCTGGAAGAAAACATCGTATACAGCCAGGAATCTCCTGCTTATGCGGGAAAACGCGTTCACGAACTGGGCATGCACTATTTTTGGATTCCTTATTATGATGCAAGCGGCAACCTCTGGGGGCAAGATCTGGGCTTTGATGCCGTTGCCATCCAGCCGAACCATTATTTCGATGAAGCTAGAGAACCTGGTAGCCAAGGCGTTATTGGCAACAAGCGGATCGAACGCGCTGCCGGACTCGCAAGTTACGGTCAGGCGGGTATCGAAATGGAGTTTGACGATAGAGTTGCCAGCGACGATATGACTTGGGCAAATAAATACATCGATTACCTCAACGGCGCCATTGAATATGGTTATGGAGGTCCCGATGTGTACCGCAACTGGTATGTCGGAGGCTACGGCCTGAATAAAGTGGCCAACTCCGATAAGATCGAAGCCAGAAATCTCTACGACGCCACTTATCAGCTGATGAAGGGTACTCTGACTGAAAAAATTCCCTATGTCACCGAATTCCATTATGCACCGTCTGTTGACACTGGAATTCGTCCCGGCGGTGGAAACGCCATCGGCGGAGGCGGCTCTTCTGGAGGCGGAAGCGTTACCCCGAAGCCCGACGATAAACCGGATCCCGAGACTCCTCCCACCGGTGACGAAAACTATACCTGGGAAGAGACCGACGACGGCTACAAGCTGAAAGACGCTGACGGCGAGTACGTCACCGGCTGGGCAAAAGTATCCGGCAAGTGGTATTACCTGAACACTGACGGCATCCGGACGACCGGCTGGCAGAAAGTGGATAACAAATGGTACTATCTGAAGTCCGACGGCGTGATGGCGACAGGCTGGCTCAAACTGGGCAA
>CABUOE010000176.1 GCA_902493155.1 uncultured Eubacteriales bacterium | reverse complement strand
CCCACTTCGCTGATTTTGGAGCTCATCTCCGGCGTGCTGATCTTCTCCGTCCTGTTCGTGGCGTCCATGGACAACGGTGAGCTGCAAACCACTTCCGGGAAATGGGTCTATGGTATTATATTGGGGCTTTTCGTTGTCCTATTCCGGCATATCAGTAAAATTGAGCTGGTCACCCCTTTTGCCATCATCATCATGAACGCCATCGACCACAAATGCGACGACTATGCCGCAAACATCGTGCGGTACGGCGGCGCTTTCTGTGAGGATGCCTGGCTGCTCCTCAAATGGCTGGGCCAAAAAATCGGAAGCTTTTTCGTTTTCCTCTGGGACAAGCTCTTTGCCCTGTTCCAGAAGGTCATCGACAAATAAGGGGGTGTCGGAATGCTGCGAAAACTCTATCAGAAACACCGCACAGCGGTGAATAAATTCGACGCTGTGCTTTTAAACAATCCAGTGCTGGAACGGGGCCTCGTCATCGCGCCGGTCATCGTGGCGGCGAACTCGCTGAGAAACGCCCTGAGTTTGGGAGTGGCCTTTGCCGTCATCACCTTCTTCACCATCGCGATCTCCTATTTCATCCCAAAGAGCATCCCCTACACCATTCGGGTTATCGGCAACGCCATGATCGCCTCGCTGATCTTTATCCCCGGAGCCATGCTGGTTGAGCAGATGCTTCCTGGCTCCACCCAAAATTTGGGGATCTACCTGCCGCTTTTGGCAACAAACTCCCTCATCATCCAGAAAAGCGAATCCCGGTTCCATAAAATGAAGTACCCTACCATGCTTTTGCAGCTCCTTTGTAATGCAGCGGGCTTCTTCCTCGTTGTTACTGTTGTGGGGGGCATCCGGGAGCTTTTAGGAAGCGGCACCTTGATGGGGGCGGCAGTACCCGGCATCACCTTCAAGGCCCCGGCTTTTCTCTTTCCCTTCATGGGCTTTATCCTAGTGGGATTTCTGGCGGCGGGAGTCAAAAAGCTGGTCTTTTTCCTGAACAGCAAACCCCGTGAAAAACGCCGACGCAGAAAATCTTTTGCCGAACCGGCCTTTGAGGCTTCAACGGACACAACAGGAGGTGCCGCAGATGAATAATTTTTGGATGGATGTCAAAAATATCGCAATGGCATCCGGGCAAATCGCCCTTTTGGCCATTTTTGCCCAAAACATCATCTTCACCAGAGCATTGGGCACCAGCGCCTCTCTGTTCGTCATCCGCAAAAAATATAACCTGGGGATTTTCGGGCTGATTATGGCGGTGATTACTACCCTGTCGTCCTGCATCATATACTTTTTCAGAAGGCCCATCAACTCCCTCCGGCATGCCGTTTACTTTAGGCCTTTCTTCTACGTCCTCATCGTCGGCGTGGTGTATGTGGCAGTGCTGCTGTTTTGCAGCAAGTTTCTCAAAAAGTACATCGATAGAATCCGCCCCATGATTCACTTAGCCGCCTTCAACGGTGCGGTTTTGGGCGCGCTTTTACTAAACGCGTCGGCCAAGATGGATTTCTGGGGTTATCTGGCCTTCGGCATCGGTACCGGCGTTGGATTCATTCTGGCCTCCTACCTGATCGCCCTGGGCTTTGAGCGATTAAACAGCGATAAAATCCCCCGGGTGTTTCGGGGCTTCCCCATCACCCTCATTTACATTGGTATCCTCTCTCTGGCCTTCCACGGCCTCATCGGACACGAGCTGTCTATGTAATACATTCCCGAAAGGATTGGAATCGGTATGGCAAGAAGAAGAAAAATCAAACATTACCGCAGCGGATATATGAGCCGCAAACGCAGGCGAATGAAGATCGTCAAGACGTTGGCTTTTATTCTGGTACTGGCCGCGCTGATCTTTGTAGGGTACAGCGTCGCCCAATCCATCAGCCGCTTAAATGACCCCAACTATAAACCGAAGGAGCCTTCGTCTTCGGAGAGCTCGGTCCTGCCCTCGGAAGATAGTTCGGCGGACAGCTCCAGCGAGCCGGAAAGCTCGGACTCTCAGCCGGAACCCCAGAACACCGCTTCCGACATCCGTTCCATCCTCCTGCCCGCTGACAGCATGGGAAGCCTGGACGCGGCTGAGGCTTTCCTCAAAACTGTGGATAAAACCCTCTATAACAGCGTCACCGTCGAGCTGAAAAACGCGGCTGGGCGGATTTTCTACCCCTCTCAGGTGGAGCTGGCTCAGAAAAGCGGCGCTTTGAGCGAGACTCAAATCGATGGGAAGGCTTTAGCGGAGCTCATCGAGCGGTACGGCCTGAGGCCCGTCGCCCGTATCTACGCCTTACAGGACGATTACGCCT
Organism: uncultured Eubacteriales bacterium; assembly: GCA_902493155.1. Lineage (GTDB taxonomy): Bacteria > Bacillota > Clostridia > Oscillospirales > Ruminococcaceae > Fumia. The sequence goes on along the minus strand of CABUOE010000176.1, from coordinate 2,534 downwards.
CCCATGCCACCTATGGAACCTCCTACCTTTATCAGGACCAATCCGGCGTCACCTGGCTCGACAACTCTGCCGACGCAGGGGGAAAATCCTGGCTCAATCCCTATATGGAAGCGGCCGGCAGTTATCTCAACGCCATCGTCACCGAAATCGCCCAGGCCGGCTACAAAGCCATCGTCGTAAACGGCATCCAATACCCCAATACTGCAAACCAGCGGGGCATGGGCCTGGGGCCCAACGCCTCTGCGATGACCACCAAGGAGGCGCTGGAAAAAATCTACACCGGTATGTCCGACGCAGCCAAGGCCTTTGACGTCCCCGTCATCCCGGCCTATAAAGGCGAATGCTACAAAGGCGAACGCCCACAGGTCTATACCGTGAACCCCAACGAGTTTACCGTTTATCCTGCTTCTCCTATTGTTGGAAGCGACTTGACTGTCCTCGACTCGGTCACCGCCCCTGTGAAGGATCTGATCCCCACGGTGGATTCCCCCGACCAAATCCCCGCCCTCAAGGAAAAGAGTATTGAGCAGTATCTGGTGGGATAACTCATCAGAATACCGGATCATAAAATTAAATAATGAAACAGTCGGTGCTAAAAAGCATCGGCTGTTTCATTATTGATGAAAAAACACTAAAAAATGACCTGATTGGAAAATGCGTTGACAAAAGGAAAAGAGTATGATATTTTGAATCTCACGATAAATATAAGTTTCAGAAAATCACGAAAAAATCTCACTAGATGGAGCAGTCAAAATATCCTTTTCCATCCATAAGGAGGAAAAATGAACGCATTTTTACTGATTGTCATTATATTCGGGATGACGCTGCAGCAGGTGGCAAGAAAAGCCTACAACATCAGGGTAAAAGGCGGCGTTTACAGCTTTTCCGCGGCGAGTGCTCTGGTTGCTGCCTTACTTTTCGTTGCGGTCTCCGGCGGAAGTTTGCAATTTTCCTCAAAAGCCTTCCTCTATGCGCTTGCTTTTGCAATTGCGTACAGCGTTGCAATGGTATTCACCCTGCTTGCCATAACCGAAGGTCCGCTGGCCTTGACCTCCTTGATTATTTCTTACTCGCTGATTATTCCCACCTTTTATGGCTTGCTGTTTTTAAATGAACCAGTAGGAATCTGGCTTTTGATCGGGATTTTCCTGCTGCTTCTCTCCCTATTTCTCATCAACTGGGAAAAAAAAGGAGAAAAAAAGACAATTACCCTGAAATGGGGTATTTTCGCCTTACTGGCTTTTGCGGGGAACGGCGCCTGCTCCACCATTCAAAAGGTTCAGCAAATCGATTGCAGCGGCCGATACAAAAATGAATTTATGATGATAGCCCTCACTATTTCTGCCGTTGTCATGTTCCTCATTGCACTGCCTATCGAAAAGAAACAACTCGCCAGCAACCTAAAACAAGGTTTTCTCTGGTATTTTTTATGCGGCCTTGGCAACGGCGCCGTCAATCTCTTCGTGCTGGTGCTGTCCCTTAAAATGCCGGCGTCTGTTATGTTTCCCTTAATTTCCGCCGGAGGTATTGTGGCAACGGTTTTCATATCGTTATTTGTCTACAAAGAAAAGCTGTCCATTCAGCAAAAATTCGGCGTCGCTTTGGGCACACTTGCCATTATAGCGCTCAATTTGTAATCGAATACCTTTGCAAAAAATTTCGCATAACTCCTCCGATTCAGCGGATACTAGTAAGGCAATCGGCGCAGCGGAAATGCGTTTGCCCGCGGCGCCATGCTTTCCCTGAAAGAGAGGAATTTTAGATGAGCAAAAACGTTAAACAGCAGGTGCTCGACGAACTGAACAGCCGGATCGACCGCTTGAAAAAACACGCTGACGATCCCATTGTTCAGGCGGACAACAACTACGACGTCTTAAACCAGGCTCTTTCCAAAACCATCGGTGAACCCCTCTGCAAAGAGCTGGAAAACGTCCGCGATTTTGTCGAAACCCTGTAGTGAAAACAAAAAGCTCCCGCCGAAAGCCCCCTTCCCCCGCGACTGCGTTTGCGGGCGGTATCGCCGCCCTCGCGGATGGAAGATCGAGCGCTCCCGGCGGGAGCTTTTTCTGTTTTGCAAACGCCTTGTTTACCCTTCGCTAAGTTCCAACTGCCCTTGGTCCACCGACTTGACCCATTTGCAGAAGTTCACTTTAACGACCGCCACAAAGCACTTTAGGATCTGGTCGCATTTGAGGCAGCAAAAGACGATGAGGGGCGGCAGCTTCAGCCAAAACGCCGCGGCCGCCGACAGAGGGATGACCACCAGCCAGATGAAGATACTGTCGTTGTAGAGGACGAATTTCGTGTCCCCGCCCCCACGGACGATGCCGGTAAGCACCGACACCTGGTAGGACGTCCCCACCACCGTCACCGACAGCACATTCATAAACTGGACGGCCAGCGCCTTTGACGCTTCGGAAATCTGATAGAAGGTGAGGATGAAGCCTTTGGAGAAAAACAGCAGTGCTCCTGTCGCCACGCCGATAATCAGATACAGGATTTGCAGCGTCTTGGCGTACTCCTTGACGAGATGG
>CABUOE010000175.1 GCA_902493155.1 uncultured Eubacteriales bacterium | reverse complement strand
GGGGAAAGCTTTTGCGCCGCCGTCGCCACCATTTCGCAAAGGCTATCGGCGGATTCCTCGTAAATTGCTTTAGCTGTGTCATCCCCCAACTCCAAAGCCCTGTCGCAGAGAGAGGCCAGGGAGGCGATTTCTTTTTTTCCGTTGCCCGACTGGTAGAGGTAGTCGATGAGTTCCATGGGGGAGGAAAGTCTCAGATGCTCTAACAACAAATCGGTGAGCACGGTTTGGCATCCTCTCCCGTCATAGGCCCGCATCACAGCGCTCAGCATGCGGCAGGCAATATGGTATCCGCTTCCTTCGTCGCCAATGAGATGTCCCCACCCGCCGACGCGCCAGAGGTTTCCCTCCAGGTCTCTTGCCATGCAGACCGAACCTGTTCCGGCAATTAAAACGATACCGCAGCCGGTAGGAGTGCCGCTATACAGAATAGGCAGGGCATCGTTTGTGAGGAGGGTGGGAATACCGGGAAAAAGGTCCGCTAGGATAGCGGACAGCTCTTGTTGAGAGGTGTTGCTACTGGCCCCCGCTGTCCCCAGACAAACGGAAACGCAGTCTTTTGGGGAGAGACCGGTCTGCTCATAAAATTCGGTAATTAGGAGGCGTAGATTCTCCTGGACAGTTTCTGTAGAGAGCGCAGTCAGGTTACTGGCTCCTCCCCGTGCTTCGCCGACAACTTTCTGCCTAAAATCCAGGGCTTTGAGATGGGTTTTGGTGCCGCCGCCGTCGATGCCGATGACATAATTCATAGGGACGCTCCATTCGGCTGAAGAGAAGCGATGGCTTTCCGCGCCGAGCCGTTGTGGTTTGAAAGAGCATTGCGGGCAGTGGCGGCGTCACAGTCTGTGAGCAGCATGACGAGGGCGGTCTTGGTGTTGCCAGAGAGAGTCAAAGCTTCTTCTGCTTTTTCACGAGGCAGATTGGTGGCCTTCATTAGGATGCGGACAGAGCGGTCCCTCAATTTTTGATTGCTGGGGATCATATCCACCATCAAATTCTGATATGTCTTGCCCAACCGGATCATTGTAGCGGTCGACAGCATATTGAGCACCATTTTTTGAGAGGTGCCGGCTTTCATGCGGGTGCTCCCCATAATGGCTTCCGGGCCGACAATGGGAAGGATAGCGATATCGGCTGCTTCGGCAATTCGGGAATGGGGGGAATTGGATATGGCGATGGTAGCAGCTCCAACTTTCCGTGCTTCTTGCAGAGCGCCTGCCACATAAGCGGCGGAGCCGCTTGCGCTGATACCGACCACGGTGTCCAGTGCGCTGATATGATAGCAGCGCAGGTCGGCTTTCCCCTGCTCCGCCTGGTCTTCGATTTCTTCGATTCCGGTGCGCAGGGCGGCGTCCCCGCCTGCCATGATCCCGATGACCAATCCGGGATCGGTGCCGAAGGTGGGCGGGCATTCCGAGGCGTCCAGCACGCCCAGCCTGCCGCTGGTACCTGCTCCAATGTAGAATAGCCGTCCGCCTTGTTCCATTCGTGCGGCAATGGTATCCACCGCTGTTGCAATCTCTGGCAGAACAGCCTCCACTGTCTGGGCCACTTTTTTGTCCTCGTCGTTGATGAAACGCACGATTTCCTCGGCAGAGCACAGGTCAATGTCCACCGTCAGGGGATTGACCTGTTCTGTTGTTAGTTGGTTGTAATCCATTTGCGAATACCTCCATTTCAGATATTATTGTTTAAGACAATTAATGAGATGGGCTCTTTGGGAAGGGAAAACGTCACTTTGCCCTGTTTAAAATGGTAAGGCAACGGATACTGTTTCACTTTGCCTTCTGTTACGGTATAGGCAGCCGCCCCGACGATTTGTTGCCTGCACTGTACCGAGAATTTCTCACAGTCGGCGTGCTTTTGGGCTACTGCCAGGAGAATACCGCCCGGTAACTCAAACCGCTTGACCAAGACGCCGGGCACTTCCGAAATCCCGTCGGTGTCCCGGAACATACCATGTCCAAAGGTTTTGAGCCAATAGCTTCTCAGGGCGATGACATCCTTCAGGTAGCGAAGCTGTTTGGGGTCCCGATGGAAACTATTGTCGTCCACCAGATCATATATCCAGAAGTAGGCACCGGTAACGAAAGCCTTGTTGATTATATCGGTAGACACCTGACCGATGTGGACGGGGCGCATGGCCATGTTGGATTCCGGGTAAAGCATATCCACCAGAATCTGCTCCGGATAGGTGTATTTGTAAAGTTCCGGAAAAGCGCCGGTACAATAATACGAAAAAGTGGAGATGAGATGTCCTGAGGAGTCGGCACCGTAGATATCGGATACACCTTCGATGAGGATGCTCATGGATGTGTCGGGAGAAGACTTTTCGTTCATTTGCTGGAGGAGGGATCGGTATCCGTCGTTCCAATCATCCCAGGCGTGGCCGTGAGATGAATTGTGACAGATACAGGGCGGTGCCATTGCCAGCTGATCCAGATAGACACCATCTGCCCCAATCTGTTGGGTGGCGTACTGCACGGCAGCTTTCAGGCGGCCGCGCCATTCGGGAGAATGGACGCACATGACGGCAAAATTGAGATCCCGGTTGCCGGCGGCCTCTACAAACGGAGAGCCGTCTTTTCGCAGGACGGCATTTTTTGCTGTAAAAGTGCCCGAAGGATCGTATTGGGTGTTGGCAATTCGGGAATTGATGTAAAAGGAGATGTGACCTCCTTTGTCCCGGACTGTGCGGACGGCTTTGCAAAATTCCTCCTCCGAACCCAAATCCTCGTCGGTACGGTACTCGGGAAAACCGTGGTCGAATCCGTCGTGATGCCAGCCTGCCAGCAGCAGATGGTTGAGACCCATTTCCCGGGCCTCGTCCAAAAGGCGGGGAATATCCTCGTACCGATGGACAACGCCGCCGTTTTGGTATTTAAAATCATAATGGGCCACAAGGCCGGCACTTTCTTCAAACCATTTTGGCCGCTTTGGCTGAGCAGCGGGCGAGTGACTCTGCCGAAAGGCTCGGTAAATCTCCGCACCCCGGTGCCAATCCCCCTGATGGACAGCGGTTACCAGCTGAGGAGAGGTCCACTCCGATCCATGGGCGCAATACGGGTGATGTACAAAGGAAAAATTCATTCCGGGGCTTCCGGTTCCATAGGTTTCCGCCCGCAGAGAGCAATTGTGGGGCAGGGGATCGTGATTTGCAAAGTAAAGTCCGATGTCCTCTCCGTAATAGTCCAGCCAAGTCATGGAAAGGGGACCGGAATAGGAGTAATCCATGGAGTACAGCCCGTCTTCATCCGGTCCAATCGCTATGTTTCCCAAAGAGTAGACATAGCGGTATTCCTGCCATTTCCAGTAGATGCAAGGAGCCTTTTGGCAGAAAAAGTCTACAGGGTTTTGGATTTTAAGGCCGGCGTTAAAGGGATAGACCAGCGTGTCGTCCTCCCAGGTCTCCCCAAAATACACACCGTTGACGCAGGGGAAACGCAGGTCTTCTATGAGCAGTTCCGGTTGATGATTGGAAAGGCAAAGCTGCCAATGGAGCTCTGCTCTTTCCCGCGGCAGTTCGATCCGATAACAGAGAGAAACTTCATAGCTTTTTTCTCCATCAGTCAGCTTGTCATAAGACACATGGACACAGATTTTCTCCCCGTTTTCTTCCTGGGTGATGTGGGGCTTTAGCTGTTTGTCCCGGGCGATGGAATAGGCGTCCCCTCCAAACAGGCGGATCTTCTGCTCCTCGATAGCAGCAAATAACTGAAAGGGCTGATGGAGCAGAAAAGAAGAGTTTTTGATCAAATTTTCCCCTGTCGGTTTGTAGATGAGTTCCAGAAGTTCTCCGGTCAGACTGTCTACAGCAATGGACAGGAGAGTATTTTCATAATGATACCGGCTTTGGTACATCTGAGAGTTCCTCCTTCGTAAGCAGGATGATACAGATATGGAAATTGCACCATTTTTACATTAGTTTCAATACTATATTACTATATATGAAATAAAATTTCAATAGTAGACAAAAATAAAGAAAGAATTCTAAAATATGAAAAAGGTGCTTTCTTTTTAACTTTTTTTGATTCCTCTGCATACTCTGTTGAAAGGAGGTGCCAGTGATGTTCTCTTACTACATTCAAATTGAAAAACAGATATTGGAAGAGACCTTGAACGTTCGAGAGAAAGACGTGCTTCATTACCGGATTACATATCCCAAATTTGTTTCCAGCGCTTTTCGGCGCACACTGGCGGGAATCAACCGGTTTTACCAGCAGAAAGCCCATGAATACCGGCAACACTGCCGCACGATTCTGTACGCTCAGGCAGCGGAGCAGGTGCTCTACGACCCGGAAGGACAGTTTCCTATCGTGCCCTATGAAGCTATTCTGGATTTTTCCGTTACTTACAATGATGACTGCGTCCTAAGCCTGTATTTCGATCGATATGAGTTTACCGGTGGGGCTCACGGTAATACGGTGCGCTTTTCGGATACCTGGGGACTGCAAGGGGGAAGAAGACTTCCGGTTTCTGCTTTCATCGCCCGGCCTGTGTATTTTAAGACCTACTTAATTGATAAAGTGATAGAGCAGATGCAACAAAACATCGAATCAGGGCAGGCAACCTATTTTGAACCTCATGAAAGCAATGCTATCGAAACCTTCCGTGCTGAAAATTATTATCTGACACCCAAAGGGTTGGTGGTTTATTATCAGCAGTATGATATCGCCCCGTATTCCAGCGGCATTCAGACTTTTTTGATTCCCTATTCCAGGACGGTGCTCAAGCCCCGCTGTGACGGCGAAAAAATGCTGCGGTAAAAATTTTACAGCTTGTAGCCGCAGGTTCGTATTGTAGTTTTTGGGAAAATACGGTATAATAAACGCAACTACAAAGGTTTTCGTAGAAAACCTTTGACCGCATTTTAATGCGGCTTT
>CABUOE010000174.1 GCA_902493155.1 uncultured Eubacteriales bacterium | reverse complement strand
CCACCTTGTCGGAAAGCCGCACGATACGCCCTTCTAAGGTTACAGCCTGGGCTTCTCCGCCGCCGCTGGAGTGGCAGACGATGCCGTTTCGCACCTCGTATGTAAGGTTTAACCCCTTGCCGTTCCGCTCCAAAACGTCGGTGACCCGCACGCTCTGCAAATGGTGGTAAAAGGGAAAGGGGCATATCCGATTGAGCGCCCGCTCCCCAGCGTGGCCAAAGGGTGTGTGGCCCAAATCGTGACCCAACGCGATGGCCTCGGTCAGATCCTCATTTAGGTTCAGCGCCCTGGCAATGGTCCGGGCAATCTGGCTCACTTCCAGGGTGTGGGTGAGCCTCGTCCGATAATGATCCCCCTGAGGGGCCAGGAACACCTGGGTCTTGTGCTTGAGCCTCCTAAAAGAATTACAGTGGAGAATCCGGTCCCGATCCCGCTGGTAGTCGGTGCGGATGGGGCAGGGATCTTCCGGCCGCCGTCTCCCCCTCGTTTTCTCCGACAAAGCGGCATGGGGAGACAGGTAATCCCGTTCCATGGCGTAGCGTATTTCTTTGCAGTCCATCCGGCTCCCTCCCCTGTTTGTGTCATAATAATAGATACCGGAAAATAAAGAAATATCCTCTTTTTCTCGACAATTCATGCAAATGCTGTAATTTCAGGGGACAACCCTCCTAATTTTCATGCAAAAAGGAGAGAAATTCCCCACCGAATCATAATTAACAACGATTCATTATCCTCCCGACATCATCCAAGCAACCTCTAGAGGGGTGACGTGGACGTTCCCCTATAAGATATTCCCCGCCCGGCCGATGGCCCTGAATTCGCAAGGGCAAGCCTCTACTCCATATCCGCGTATTTTTCCTCCAGCACTTCCGGTGTGACAGTTCCCCCGCTCAGTTCGGTCAGCTCTTTCAAAAATCCCGGGAGCCGCTCGGATTTTATCATCAGCTTCAACACCACATCCGCTCCGAAGTCGGAATCCAGGGTCGCAATGTTGTACTTTGGCAGGATGTAGGAGAGCTTCCCGTAAAATCCATAGTCCACTGCAACTTCCAGTACGGTACAGGGCGCCATATGGAGCTTTTTGGCCGCGTGAAGCGCAACCCTGCACCCCTGGGAATAGGCCCGTACCAGGCCCCCGCCGCCTAAGAGGATTCCCCCGAAGTACCGTGTCACCACCACGCAGACGTCGACGACACCTTCCTTTAAAATCACATCCAGTGTTGGAATGCCCGCCGTGCCCTGTGGCTCCCCGTCGTCGGAATAGCGTCTTGTTTGCCCGTCCCGTAGAACATAGGCGTATACATTATGTGTCGCATCCCAGTGCTTCTGTTTCATTTCATTTATAAAGGAAACCGCTTCTTCCTCGGTTTCCACGTGTTTTGCGTAACCGATGAACCGGGATTTTTTCTCCACGAACTCATCTTCTGCAAATCCCTCGATGGTGAGATAATCCTTCATGCCGCATCCTTTCCTTATAAATAAGACCCCTCTCCCGAAAGAGAAGTTTCAATTTTCCCTGTAAAAACAGATGAGGCAGCTTTCAGAACGCCCAAAATAGGATTTCTCCCTTTTTGAAATTTCTGAAAGCCGCCTCGAACGCTTCATTTAGAATAAACTTATTTATCCATACCAAAACGTTTCTTAAATCTGTCAACACGTCCGCCGGTATCAACCAGTTTCTGCTTTCCAGTAAAGAAAGGATGGCATTTGGAGCAGATTTCAACGCTGATATTTTCCTTTGTGGATCGAGTCTCGATCACGTTGCCACAAGCGCATTTGATGGTTGTGGGTTCGTATTTCGGATGAATTCCTTCTTTCATTTTCTTCACCTCTTTCGCAACACATCTCTCGAAATAGTATGATACCATAGTTTCCGTCAAAATGCAAGTATTTTTTACGCTGGAAAATATTTTTCTTGAAAAAGGAGAGATTTTCTCCCGCCTTTCCGGTGAAAATTTCACCGGCCGTCACCGGCCGGAAAATTCCTCGAACCGCGCCTTATCTCGGTCGATCTGCTTCTGGTATCGCTCCGCCTCGGAAAAGACACAGCCGCAGTATTTCTGCATGTAAAAGTTAAGCTCCCGGGCCCGCTGGTTCCCTGCCCGGAAATTCGGGCGGAAATCCCGATAAAGGAACTTCACCCCGTACTGTTCCCCGAAGCGCTCGCCCGCCGCCGCAATCAGCTCGTGCCGCTGGTAGACGCTGGCCAGCAACGTCGTCGTAAACGTCTCGAACCCATGCTCCGCAGCGTATTTTGCCGTCCCTTCCAGCCGATGTTCGTAGCAGTAGGTGCAGCGGTTGTCGATGTCTCCGGCGACCTTCTCCACAAATTCCCGCAGGCCGTAATCCTCCCGAACCCGCACTTCCATCCCGATCTCTTTTGCGTACTCCAAAAGGCAGTCCCGCCTTGCTTCATACTCCTTCCAGGGGTGGATGTTGGGATTGTACCAAAACGCAGTAGGCTCAATGCCCTCTTCCCGCAGCGGATCAATGCAGGAAAGGGAGGAGGGCGCGCAGCAACAGTGCAGCAAAACCTTGTCCATTTAAATCCTCCGTCTCTATGGCTGGCGAATCCGGTTCATTCCCCCGCTTCGCCTAAAAATTCCTTCTTTAGTATTCCGTATCTCCCGGGTTCCTGTATGGGTCAGCATACAAACCTCCTCGGCTATCTGTCCAATGCTTTCTTCCGTTTCATTATACATTTTCCACAGAAACAAAGCAAGATTTTCGTCAGAAAAATTTCCAAAGGACTTGACTTCTCAAAAAAAATGAAATATCATATATGTAACCGATTACAGAGGAGGAATGAGCCATCGCCACCATCAAAGATGTCGCCAAACTTGCAGGTGTTTCCGTCGCGACGGTTTCCCGCGTCCTGAACAACAGCGACAGCGTGAAACCCAAAACCGCGGACATCGTTAAAGACGCCATTCGAGAGCTTGACTATCACCCGAACTTTCTGGGGCGAACGCTCCGGCGGCTGGAAACAATGAAAATCCTCGTTCTGGCGCCCACCATCTCTAACCAGTTTTATTCGAGAATCATCAAAGGAATTCAATCGGTAGCTGAAGAATCTGGCTATCACATCATGCTGGCTGTCACCAATGCCAGCCGGGATGCCGAACTGGAATACATAGAAATGCTGCAGCGAAAACTCGTTGACGGCATTATTTTCCTGCACAGCACCCTCTCTGCCCAAGAACTGAGCGAATTTGCCGCCTCTTGGCCTATGGTGCTTGCAAACGAGATTGTCAAGGACGCCGAGATTCCCCTGGTCACTATCGATAACCAGAAGGCCGCCTACGAGGCCACACGCTTCCTCATCGACAATGGCCACCGCACGGTGGCGCTTGCCTCTGCCGGCGACCTTTACTATTCCTCAACCCTCCGCCGTCAGGGCTATATAGACGCCCTCTCAGATAGCGGCATCCCCTACGACCCGAACCTGGTCACAAACGAGGGTTTTTCCTTCAACGCCGGCCGCCGCTCCGCCGAGCAGATGCTGCAGTGGAGCAAACTCCCCGACGCGGTATTTGCCGTGGCCGACTCTGTCGCCATCGGTATGACGTCGGTATTCCATCAAAACGGCATAGAAGTGGGCAAAGATATTTCCATCATCGGGTTTGATAACAACCAGATTGCGGAATACTATATTCCGTCTATTACAACGGTTTCCCAGCCGCAGCTGGACATCGGTCAAAAAGCCATGGAGCTTTTGATGAATAAATTGGAAGACCTTTCCTGTGAAAATCGGCATATCGTGCTCCCTCACAGGATCGAAATCCGGACTTCGGTAAAACTTTTGAAGTCCGAAGCATGAAAGGAAGAAGATCTCTATGGAAAAAGTCAAAGTCGGCATCATCGGATGCGGCGGTATCGCCAACGGCAAACATTTGCCCGCCCTTAAAAACCTTTCTGAAAGCGGCAGGGTGGAGCTGGTTGCCTTCTGTGACATCATCGAAGAACGCGCCCAGAAAGCCGCCAAAGAGTACGGTACCCCAGACGCCAAGGTCTATACCGACTACAAAGAGCTGTTGAAGGACGATTCTATCAAAGCGGTACACGTCTGTACCCCCAACCGCTCCCACAGCTTCATCTCCATCGACGCCATGCGCGCCGACAAGCACGTTCTCTGCGAAAAACCCATGGCCAAAACTTTTGCCGAGGCCCAGGAGATGGTCAAAGTCTCCAAAGAGACCGGAAAGCTTCTCACCATCGGCTATCAGAACCGCCACACCCAAGAAGCCCATTATGTGAAAGCCACATGTGAAGACGGCGAGCTGGGCGATATCTATTTTGCTAAGGCCCACGCCATCCGCCGCCGGGCAGTTCCCACCTGGGGTGTTTTCCTCAATGAATACGAGCAGGGCGGCGGTCCTTTGATCGATATCGGTACCCATGCTCTCGACCTGACCCTTTGGATGATGGACAACTACAAACCCCGCATGGTCGTCGGCAAAGCCTACAAAAAACTGGGCGATCAAAAGGAAACTGGCAACGCCTGGGGCGACTGGGATCCAGAAAAATTTACCGTTGAGGATTCCGCCTTTGGCTTTATTGAGATGGAAAACGGCGCCACCATCATCCTGGAATCCAGCTGGGCACTGAACACCCTGGAAGTAGGCGAAGCCCAGACCACCCTCTGCGGTACCAAAGCGGGAATCGACACGCGTGACGGCGTTCGGTTAAATGGCATCAAGCACAACAAGCAGTATGTAGAAAAGCCTGACCTGGGCGCCGGCGGAGTCGCTTTCTATGACGGAGAAGGTGCCGGTACTCCTCCGGACATCGAGGCGAACATTTTCTACGACGCCATCACAAAAGGCACCGACCTCTGCGTCAAACCGGAACAGGCCATGGTGGTCACCCAGATTCTCGAAG
>CABUOE010000173.1 GCA_902493155.1 uncultured Eubacteriales bacterium | reverse complement strand
CTGTCGACACTGTGCGCAGCATAGTGAGGCCAGTTTACTGGAGGAGCCAAAGAAGAAAGAGCTAGGCCAAAAGCCTGGCTCTTTCTTCTTTATCTTTTTCTGTTTCGTTCTGACAGAGGATGGTAGCGGTGCAGAACGAGAAGAAAGGGAGGAATGACGTAGAAAGTCCCCTTTTTTAGAATTCAGTATTATGCAGGGAATTTTTAAAATCTGCACAGCTTGAATTTGTAGGCTTTCTTGGGTAAATTTAGTTATTTTATTACCTATGAGAATAATTTTAAATATTATTAATAAAATATTGCCCTAAAATAACAATAAATTGTCATTTTGATTTTGTTAGTAATTTTCTTAATAATAAAATTGATTTAACTTCAGCATTTGAGTATAAAAAAGCCTATAAAATATAAAAAATACACTTTTTGCAAGCCCGATTTGATTTATAATGTTCTTATAGTGTGGTAAGGAATTAATCGTTTCCACAAAAAGGTCTATGGGATATTACAATGAAAAGGAGATTGATTATGTTATACAAACGATTTAAGAAGTTTGCTTCCTTTCTCTGTGCGTTGCTGGCTTTTACCTGCATAGTGAGCAGTATGCCTGTAGGTGCTGTGGAAACAGGCATTTATGCGGAAGATATTGAAAGCAACCTCCTCAAAGCGACACCGGAAAATATTGCTCTTGGCAAGGGATATACTGCTAATGTACCGGCCGCAGAGGCTTATCCGGACTCTGACAATGAGCTTACGGATGGGTTGCGCGCTGGTATATCTACAAAAGATGCCAACTGGGTCGGCTATAATACTAGCGAGTTAGAACTAGTAGTTGATTTGGGGGGAGCAACTTTTTCTGGTGTTTCTATTGGGTTTCTTTATACAGGACCTGATGGGGGAGGAGTTTATGCCCCTATAACTGCAAAGGTATCCTACTCTCAGGATGGAGAAAATTGGACTATTTTTTCTGAGGACAGCGGTCTCAGAGACAGTTTGAATCCGACCTGTATATACAACTATGAAACTGGTATTAAGAATGTGGTAGAAGCCCGTTATGTAAAAATTGAAGCATCAATTTGTTCTTGGGAACACTGGATCTTTGTAGATGAAATTGAAATCTATGGAGAGCTCAGCGGGCAAATATGCGAAAAACCAGTCATCAAAAAGGATTTGAACGCCTTTGAAAGCATTCAGACGAGAGAATCCATAACCTTATCGGTGGAAGCTTTTTCTCCGGATGATGGCACCTTGAGTTACGAGTGGTTTAAAGATGGTGTATCTCTATCTTGGGATCAGCCGGAGTATATTATTGCTGATGCTACATTGGCTGATAGCGGTACTTATCGAGTCACTGTGACAAATGCTAAAGATGGTTTCTACAGCACCAAAGTGAATAGTGTCAGCTGCCTATTAACTGTAAATGAGCCTGTAGAAGTGGATCCGGACAACTTGGCTGCTGGCAAAAGCTATACCACTAATCCTGCGGCCAGTCCCACCTATTCAGATACCAATCCTGGTACAAAGTTGACGGACAGCCGGATCGGAACCCTGAAATACAATGATGGTTTCTGGGTAGGGTACAACAGTTCCAATTTGGAAGTCTTTCTAGATTTGGGGGAAGTTCAGTCCTTCGGCATGGTAGAAATGAATTTTATCAAAACGGATGGGACAGGTATTACTATTCCTAAACATGTCAAGGTGTCGTACTCCAACGATACGTCTGTATGGTCAGTGCTGTCGGACAAGGATGTAGATTTTACCAGTTCTGCTGCGGCTGCGATTTATCGTCATCAATGCCCGGTGACCGATACGTCTGGTTTGGTGGAAGGACGGTACATAAAGATTGAAGTAAACGGTGGAAATTGGATTTTCATGGATGAAATTAAAGTTCTTGAGGGTTCCTCCGTTGTGACTCCTGGCGGCGAAGATCCTATCGATATTGATTCAAACAATATCGCTTATGGATGCAGCTATACTTCACCTTGGCCTGCTAACAGTTCCTATCCCGATCGCACTGGAAATATGCTGACAGATGGCAAGCGCGGCCCAGTTTACTTCCGTGCTCCCCAATGGTTTGCATTTCTTACTTATGATGGCACTGACGCAGGTCTCGACGACTTATATGTGACCATTGACTTAGGTTCCATAAAAAGTTTTGAACAGGTGAAGGCGGGCGTTTTGGCTCAGGCTGGCCCTGCAATACGTAACCCCTCCCATATGAAGGTAGAATACTCTTCGGATAACGAAAATTGGACGGTTTTGGCCGATGAGGATACGAATTTTCCTACCGGCGACCGTGTCAACCGTTTTGTCGCTACGGCTTCAGCCCCGGTGTCCGGCAGATATGTACGTGTTCATTATGTCGCAACCGGTTGGGTATTTGTAGATGAAATCGAAGTGCTGCAAAAGGCAGATCTGAACGAAGACCCCAATGCGAATCCTGATAACGGCAAAGAAAGCAACTTGATTCGAGGCTATACCAACTTTAGCCTTTCCCGAACCCCAGATATCAATACTTCCAGCGTTTTAACTGATGGGTTTTATGCATCTACCTTCACCAATATGGATCCTTATTGGATGGGTTATAAATACTCTGGCTCACAGAATAACCATGTAACGATGGATTTTGATTTGTATTCTCCCGGTTCGATTTCTCAGATTGTACTCAGTTCAAAACATGATCCGGCCAGAAAAGTCACTATTCCTCAGAATCTAACTCTTTCGGTAGCGAATGGCCAAGGCCAGTGGATTGAACTAAAGGCCTTTTCCAATACGCCGCCATCTTCTGCTTCTCCTGTCAAAATGACTTGGGATAGCATGGCAGATGCCTTTGATCCAGTAAAAGAGGACGCCAAAACACTATATGTTCAGAAGCTTCGTTTGGAATTTGATATTCCAATGAGCAGCGATACAGTGGCAATTGATGAAATAAAAATTATTGGCGTATATGGAGAGCGCTCCGACGCATCTGAGCCGATTTACCGGGACGAGACCGGTGCTTACAACGTGGCACTTGGAAAACCTTATACCACTACCCCTGTTACTGTGCCGGCTGAGTCCTATGCTGATAATGGGCACAAACTGACCGATGGTCAAGTTGCTACTGGCAACTATGGCGATCCTGCATGGATAGCCTATCATATGAATGCTACCCCTGTAGATGCCGGAATTTTCAAGTCTGATTACCGGTACAATACTCCCATCAAAACCTATACTGTGGATTTGAAGGACATCAAATCTATAAAATCCATCAGCTTTCATACATATGTCGCTCCGTCTGCGGCGATTGCGGACGTCTCGACGTCAGTTTCGGTCTCTGTAGACGGGGAAAGCTGGGTAACTTTGTGCCGCGATATTTCGGCTTCTGGAAATCTTCCCACCGGTATCCACACCTACGGATGGAATGTCCCAAAATCCCATGAAAATCTCATCAAAAAGGTTTTTGTGGAAGATGAGATGATTGCTGCGCGTTATGTCCGCGTAGAGATGGACTTACCCGGATGGGGGTTCATCGACGAAATTATCGTCCCCGGCTATGATGGGCAGCTGGAAGGTGTCCGGCTGGCCGATTTTGGCACCAGCGGCGACAACAACTACCTGACGCCGGAAGATGCCGGCGGGGTCGGAGATATGCTTCTCTGCTACAACCAGTGGGGCGGCTATGACCAGGAAACCGGAATGTACCCCAACGCATATACCCCCGAAAAACTGCGGTATATGCTCACCTATGTCAACGACCAGAATCAGGTCGTCGATACGATGTTTGACACGGTGCTCTTCCTGGCGCTGAGAACCAAATACGGCAACAATTTTGTCCAGGGCGAAGTGGCAAGAGCCGATGTAAAAGACTGGATGTGGTATCTGGATAAAACCTTTGGCCCTGGCGGAGACATGGAAATGCTCAACGAAGCGGCAAGACGGGCTTCTATTGAGTTGGGCGATCCCAATTATAAGGTAAATATGGTCATCATGTATCCCGGTGTCAGGAGAGCCAATTTCGGTGCATTGGACGGCCGCGAAATTGATTACACCAATGAAGAGGATCAGCAATTTGCCATCAACTGGTGGATCGATGAAGTATTGGAGCGGTTTGAGGCAGCGGAACACGACTACATTAATTTCAAAGGTTTTTACTGGCTTTCTGAGTCTGCAAAAAACGAACTCCATAGGATCGTGTACTTTAATGACGTAGTACACGAAAAAGAATATTATTCGTATTGGATTCCTTACTTCGCTTCCATAGGCTGCCGGAGCGGCGAGGGTTTAGGCTTTGACGGAGTGACATATCAGCCGAACCACATGTTTAAATCGCCTTTTGAAGTGGGAGGCTACGGTGAACTGGTCAAAAATGGAAACGGCCTGTTTGAAAACTTCCATAAACAGCTGAATTATGCTCATATGGGAGCGGAAATGGAAATGGACAGCCGTATTTACAACGACAACTTCGCCGAATACAATAAATGGATCGATTATCTCAATGCCGCGGAAGAGTATGGATATGACGGGCCCAATGTTCATCGCGCCTGGTATTATGCGGATCCGATGATTGCATGTGCTACATCTGGAGAACCTGTGATTCGAAATGCATACAATTATTCTTACCAGATGATGAAGGGAACCTACACTCAAAAAGAGTATATTACGGCAAGCGATTTCCCGGATGATCCCGCTATCGGTAAATTTATGGATAACGGTGGATTTGACAATAGTGGTTCTTCCGTCGGAGGTTCTATAGGCGGAGGTTCTGGTTCCGGCGGAGGCGGAAGTGTTACCCCGAAACCCGACGATAAACCGGATCCCGAGACTCCTCCCACCGGCGACGAAAACTACACCTGGGAAGAGACAGAGGACGGCTACAAGCTGAAAGACGCTGACGGCGAGTACGTCACCGGCTGGGCAAAAG
>CABUOE010000172.1 GCA_902493155.1 uncultured Eubacteriales bacterium | reverse complement strand
GGGTAAAGACTTCCTGCTGAAGTGCTTGGTTGCAGTAGCGTTCTCCGCGGTGTTCATGATTCTTTACATCGCCCTGCGCTTCCGGAAGATCGGCGGATGGTCCGCAGGCGTTTTCGCAGTTGTTGCGCTGCTTCACGACATCGCCATGGTTTTTGCGACCTTTATCATCTTCCGCATGTCTCTGGACGACAACTTCATCGCGGTACTGCTGGTCATCCTGGGCTATTCCATCAACGATACCATCGTCATCTACGACCGTATCCGTGAAAATGAGCGCCTGCATGCCGGCCGTCTGTCGGAAGAAAACGTCAAGGACATGGTCAATTTGTCCATCAACCAGACTTTGCCCAGAACGCTGAATACGACGATTTCTACTCTGATTGCTATGACAGTGGTCTGCATTCTGGCTTTTGCAAACGGCGTAAGCTCTATCGTAGAATTTGCATTCCCGCTGATTATCGGTTTGATTTCCGGTGCGTATTCTTCCATCTGCCTGTCCGGCCCGTTGTGGGTGGTTTGGCAGCAGCACAAAATCCGCAACAAACAAAACCGCAAAAAATCTGCAAAAGCATAATAAAAAAGCCGCTCTGTCAGAGCGGCTTTTTCCCATAACAGCTCTTTTGTCGGGGAACGGAACGCTTTCCAGTTTGTTGGACATATCATGAAAGAGTAAAGGTGACTAGAGGGAAGGGAGGGAAAATATAATGAAGGCCGGTATTTCCACCGCCTGTTTTTATCCGCAGACGCCGGAGGAAGCAATTTCCTATCTGAGCGCCTGCCGGATTCCGAACATTGAGATTTTCTTCAACTCTTTTTCCGAACTTCGCAGGGACTATCTGAAAGAATTGCGGGCGATATTACGGGACGGAGGAGTTGATGTGCTGTCCGTCCACCCCTTTACCTCCGGGATGGAGCCCATCCTCTTTTTTTCCGACTATGAACGCCGAGTGGCGGACGGGCTAGAAATGTACCGGTATTATTTCCAGGCCGCCAATGAATTGGGAGCGAAAATTTTAGTCCTTCACGGAGACCGCCGGGGCAGTAATTGCTCCGAGGAACGGTATTTTGAGCGTTTTCTCCGTCTTGTCCGATTGGGAAAAGAATTTGGCGTTACAGTGGCCCAGGAAAACGTCGAACGCTGTCGCAGCGGCGAACTCTCTTTCCTGCGGAGCATGAAAGAGGCTCTGGGAATAGATGCCCAGTTTGTGCTGGATGTGAAACAGGCCCGCCGCTCCGGTGAAGACCCTATGCTGTTTTTGGAGACGTTGGGCCAAAGCATCTGCCATGTGCATATGAGCGACGGGGGAGCGGCGGGCGACTGCCTGCCTATCGGCAGCGGTGAGATGGACTTTGGCGCTTTTTTCGGGAAATTGCGGGAACTCCATTACCGAGGCGGCGTCGTACTGGAACTTTACCGTCATAATTATAGGGTAAGAGAAGAACTCATCGAGTCCTATGATAAATTGCGGGAAATGATTGGATAATTTTGGGAGAAAATCGGTTGAATTTTTACTCCAAACATGGTAAAATATCCACAAAGCGCTGAAGACGCAAAATTTTGCATCATAAAACTTTTTGCGGATATGGTACAATAAATGCAGTAGAGCTGCATTTATTGCCGAAGAAGCCCTTTGAGGAATTTTTCCTCAATTTTGCCGCCAAGTCGGTAAAACCGGACTTCTTGCATCGTAATAAATATAGTAAAATAGCGCAAAAGGAGCCGTATTGCTGTGCGGTTTCCATTGAAGAAGAGAATTGACCCTGGGATGCGGAGGAAGTTGCCTTTGCGTCCGAACAGCGGAACTCAAAACCAGTTCCGGGAAGGATGATACCATGAAATGTCCTTATTGCGCCTATCTGGAAAGCAAGGTCGTCGACTCCCGGCCCACCGAAGACGGAGAAAAAATACGCCGCCGTCGGGAGTGCCTTTCCTGCGGCAGACGTTTTACCACATATGAAATCGTGGAAACCACTCCGCTGGTTGTGGTGAAAAAAGACGGTTCCCGTCAGATGTTCGACCGCAACAAGCTCTTGGGCGGGCTGCTGCGCGCCTGCGAAAAGCGGCCGATTTCGGTTTCGACGCTGGATCACTTTGTCGATTCCATTGAGCAGGATTACGCAAACTCCCTGGTGAAGGAAGTGAGTTCCGTGGAGCTGGGGGAAAAGGTCCTGCGGGAGCTGAAAAAGCTGGACAAGGTGGCCTATATCCGCTTTGCTTCGGTTTATCGGGATTTTTCCGATGTGGAATCCTTCTTAAACGAGCTGAAGGCTTTGCAGAAAGAAAAGAAAAAAGAATAAGCGATGAAAAAAGGACGGCAGATGCCGTCCTTTTTTGTGCAGCTTTTTATAAAAGATTCATGATACAAAGCGCCGCAAAGGCGAGACAGATTCCCAAAATGCTTTTCAGGGTCAGTTTTTCTTTGAAAAATACGGCAGCCATAGTGGTGGAGATGATGAGCGCGGTTCCTTGATTCAAAGGATACAGCTGGGAAGAGGGAAGAATCACCGCAGCCCAGGTTTTAAAGTAGCTGTTTAAAAAGAGGCAGACCGCCATAATGATGACATAGCCGATGATCCCCCTCACCCGGCAGATGGGCTTTTGCTTTGTTGAGGAGGCCGCCAGGATAATCCACAAGAACAGCGCTGCCACCAGATAGGTGTAAAATTGGTACACCGAGATCGGGACGGCGGGATAACGCTGAACGAACCCTTTCTGGGATAAATCCACAATTCCGTTTGCCGCTCCGCTGGATACTAAAAGTAGGAGACTCTTGACGGATAGCTTTTCTTTTATCTGGCTGCTGTATTGGCACAGCAGGACGACTGCCAAAAGTAACAGCAGGTATCCGCCCCACTGGATCGGCCGGATGGTTTCATGAAAGAGAATGCAAGATCCAACCATGGGAATGACGGTACTGAGCATCAGAAAAACATCCACCATCATATAGGCGTTGGAACGCACGGCGACAATCCAGCTAACCACGAACCATGCGTTTGCGACGCCTGACAGTAAAGAGATCATCAGCGCGCCCCTGTCGATTTCCCATAAATACTTTGCGTTTTTGCTGCAAATGGGCAGCAGGATACCGATGCAGGTACAGATGCTCATGCGCAGGGCGTTGATGAGAAAGGCGTCGGAATATACGGATACGGCGTTGCTGCTCTTTTTTCCGCAAAAGGCTTTGATCGATCCAAAAAATAGAGCCGCCGCTAAAAAAAGATAACCGTATGCCATGGATTACGCCATCAAAACGCAGCGGCGAGCCGCTACTTTTTTGACAATCTGTTCGTAATCCTCGTCATAATCCCAAATGAGCTGAGCGCAGAGTGCCATTGGAAACCAGATGCCTCCGTTAAATTGGCCGCATTCCCCGATGTTGACTTCTCCTTTCGTCAGCTCGGCCAACTGCTGGATAATCTGCTGGGCATAGCGGCCCTGATGGAGCCATTCGCTTTGATAGACCCGCCATACGGGCTTCATCGATTGGATGTCTCTTGAACAGGCATCCTCGGAGGATTCTCCCATGATAAAGGGTCCTGTTTGAGGGATGGCGCCTGTCCAGTCCATGGTGTTGTGCCCTTTGATGAGGATTCCGAAGGGTCCGTTTTTCCGCAGTAGGGCGATTTGCTCGGTAATGGCTTTGGCATCCTCGAAATGATCGGTTTTGCCGGGACGATAGTGATATGGAAAATCACCGCAGTCCTCCCAGACGATTTCCATTCTGGGATCCACATTTTTCAGATACTCCAGGTGATGTTTTACGGAGCGGGCGTGAAGGCCGAACTGGATTTTTAAATCAGGATATTTTTGGTACAGAGCGTCGGCAATGCAGTTGACCCACTGGGTGACGCTTTCGGCAATGAGACGGCCGTCTTTATAGTCCTCGTCAACCTCGGTATAGGTCTGAAAATAAACCCCGTCTCCAGTGACGCCGGCGTACTGCGTTTCATAGGTGTCAACGACTTTTTCTTTCCAAAATTGAAGCGTTGCCGGGTCGGAGGTGTCAAGATGTTCGTCCCAGCCCCAGGAAAAACCAAAGATCACTTCGATTCCGTAGGAGTGGGCGTAATCTACAATGTCCTGGAGATTTACCGGAGCGTAATCATTCCACAAAATGAGCTGATTGAAACGAAGACGAGCGATATTGGCAATATAAGAGCGGTAATCTTTGATGGGATGCCCCCAGGTGAATACGTTTCGGGTTTTGATTTTAGGAGCGGAGGCGTGAAAATAATCCGGCATGGATTCGTGAAGAAGCATGTCCGGGCAGGGGCGGTCGATGTGATAGGGGATGGCCTGGGCAAAATAGTCGTCCACCAAATCGACAGCGCCGTAAAAAACGTCCCTGTCGGTTCTTCCAGTGACGAGAGCTATTTTATGGCCGGGATCCTGGGGGTTGTCCATGACTTTTACCAGGTAGCCGTCGGCGGGAATATCCGCTTCCCGTATGTACTTCTGAATAAAGGGATTATCTGAATAACGGCCAACAACCACCGCGTTTCCGGGGATATCTTCCTTGACCTTCCAGCAGGGGATAGGCTCGTTGCGGTAGGTGCTCATCTCCTTACTGATGAGTTCCAGCGCCTTCTTTTCCATTCCTTCGTATCGGGAATAATAAATCGACCATGGGTTTTCAATTTTTAGAAATGGCATGAGGTATTCTCCTTTACAGAAAAAATTTTTGTGATATAATTATATAAGCTTTTATACCACTGATAATAGGCATATTTTGCTATTTTATATCACTGTATTGACTATTGGAGAAAAGCCATGTTTGATGATATGTTCAAAATGAGATATCGGAAAATCCCTTTTGCCATTTTTGAGAGAGACTTAAATACGGCGCCTACCGAAAAGCAACTGACGACCGCCCTGCACAATCACCGGGAAGTGGAGATCTTAATCATCCGCAGCGGCGAGGCGTTTTTTTCCGTTAACGGGCGGCGATATCTCGCAAGGGAAGGAGAACTTGTCCTTATATCCCCTTACTACCCGCACAG
>CABUOE010000171.1 GCA_902493155.1 uncultured Eubacteriales bacterium | reverse complement strand
TCCGGCGTGGAAATCGGGGAAAGTGCGGTTCACGACGCCTGCGTCTATTTCAAGAACTATCTGGAAACAGAGAGAATAAAGCACAGCTACCATGCCGAAAGACTGAGCGGTGAAGGAAAATCTTACCGTGCAAAGGTAAATACCTTTACATTTGCTTCTTCCAAAGATGAGAGGAAAGACCCGTCCAAGCTCCGCCATCTGACTATGGTAGCGGGAGACTCCCGGTTTACCGACCGGTACTTTAAAAAGAACAGCTTTCACATCCTCGTGGGAGACCTGCCTTACGGCGTTGCACACGGCAATGTTGCGGGAAACTGGAAGGGTCCGGACGGCAAATCATCTACCTCACTAACCCGTAATCCAAAGGAACTGCTGGCTGCATGTTTGCCAGCATGGCGGAAGGTGCTCAAATCCGGCGGAACGCTTGCGCTTTCCTGGAATGTTTTTGTGCTGCCGAAACGAGAATTGGCAGAGATTGTTGCGGAAAACGGTTTCTCGGTTTTGTCGGAAGGCCCATACGACAAATTTGAACATCGGGTGGATCAGGCCATTAAGCGGGATATTTTGATTGCACGTAAGTCGTAAAAAATTGCTTCCCATGAACAAGGCGGGAAAATAATCATTTTTATTTCGATAAAATTAGGCTTATTTTCGACAAAATAAGCCAAGAAAATTTGTTATAATACCAATTGTGATAAAATCTTTAGGGGCTGTCTGTGCGGATTGTACAGGCAGCTTTTTCTTTCAATATCTCCCGCTGTCATGGAGAACAGGCTGCTGAAAGGATGGTTGCAGAGTACCGGAAAGTTCGTTATAATATAGTTATCGAAAAATTCCAGTTCCCTTTGTTATTTTGATGATAGCCGTCAGGGCTTTACTATAAATCAGAAAATCTGCGCGTAAGCGCAGGATGGAAAGGTTAAGAAGTCATGAAAATCATTGCAGATTTGCATATCCATTCCAAATACTCCCGGGCGACCAGTAAAGATGGCGTTCCGGAGTTCCTCGACTTGTGGGCGCGGAAAAAGGGAATTGGCCTTTTGGGGACGGGGGACTTTACCCATCCGGCCTGGCGTCAGGAGTTAAAGGACAAGCTGATTCCGGCAGAGGACGGCCTCTACCGGCTGAAAGATGAATTTCTTGCGGAAGGGGCGAGAAATTTTGACGGCGATGCGCCGCGTTTCGTCCTTTCAGGAGAAATCAGTTCCATTTACAAGAAAAACGGTAAGGTTCGGAAAGTCCATAATGTGATCCTGCTGCCCAGTCTGGAAGCGGCGGAATTGCTTTCCCACAAACTGGAGGCTATCGGCAACATCCACTCCGACGGTCGTCCGATTTTGGGACTGGACAGCCGCGATCTTTTGGAGATCACATTGGAAACTTGTCCCGATGCGGTATTTATCCCCGCCCATATCTGGACGCCTCATTTTTCGCTCTTTGGCGCTTTTTCCGGTTTTGATACTATCGAGGAGTGTTTTGAAGATTTAACGCCCCATATCCACGCGCTGGAAACCGGACTTTCTTCCGATCCACCCATGAACTGGCGGATTTCGGCACTGGACCGGTTTGCGCTGGTTTCCAATTCCGACGCCCACTCTCCCCAAAAGTTGGGGCGGGAGGCCAATCTGATGGATATTGAACGGAGTTATCAGGGGATGGCGGAGGCCTTGCAGGGGAAAAATCCCAAAGGTCTTGTGGGAACCATTGAATTCTTTCCGGAAGAAGGAAAATACCACTACGACGGACATCGCAACTGCGGCCTTTGCCTCAAGCCGACAGAGACCGAAGCGTATGGCGGGAAATGCCCTGTTTGCGGAAAGAAACTCACCATCGGGGTGGAGCATAGAGTTGAACAGCTGGCTGATCGGGAAGAGGGCTTTGTTCTGCCTGACGGCCGGCCCTTTGAAAGCCTGGTGCCCCTGCCGGAGGTCATCGGTGCGTCTACCGGAATGTCGGCGGCGGGGAAAAAGGTAAATGCCCAATACGAGGCCATGCTGGAGCAGTTGGGCTCTGAATTCTATATCCTGCGGGAGGCGCCGTTTGAGGATATTCGCCACGCTGCAGGCCCCTGCATCGAGGAGGGCATCAAGCGCCTGCGGGAAGGGAGGGTGGAACGGACTCCCGGCTATGACGGTGAATATGGAAAAATCGGCTTGCTGGACAAAGCGGAAATCGACGCTCTCAGCGGTCAGATCAGACTGTTTGGCGCGCCAGTGAAAAAGAAAGCTGCCGCTTCAAAGGCTAAAGCCCTTAAAAAGAACCCCGCCGCTGAGGGTTTGCCGGCAAATCCTTCATTTTCTGAAGCGACGGAAAAGAAAAGCGCCCTTTCGGGACTCAATGAGCATCAGCGAGAGGCCGCAGCCACTGATGAGCCGTCCGTAGCGGTTGTAGCAGGGCCGGGTACCGGAAAGACCAAGACCCTCATCGCCCGTATTGCCTGCCTGATTGAGGAAAAGGGGGTGGAACCCTCGTCCATTACGGCGGTTACCTTTACAAACAAAGCGGCGGGGGAAATGCGGGAGAGGCTGATGGCATATTTTCAGAATAAGCGCATCGTCAACGCCATGACCATCGGAACCTTCCATTCCATCTGTCTGCACCTGCTGGAGAAAAAGGACAAGAATATAACGCTCATTGGCGAATATGAGGCGCTGGACACTGCCGCTCAGGTGATTCGTTCCCTGGATTTGAAAATCTCTCCCAAGCAGTTTTTAAGCGAAGTGTCAAAACTCAAATGCGGCGGGCAGAGCGATTCTCTTTCAGAGGAAGCGGCAGAAGTGTATGAAACCCGTCTAAAAAAGATGGGCGTTTTGGATTTCGATGATCTACTTCTGCAGATACTGGATGAGTGGGAAACAGGGAGTGCCGGCAAAAGGCGGGAAAAGGCTTTTGCCTATCTGCTGGTGGATGAGTTTCAGGACGTCAGCGATATCCAGTATCGGCTGGTACAAGCCTGGAGCAAGCAGGGGAAGGGACTGTTTGTCATCGGCGATCCGGATCAGTCGATTTACGGCTTCCGCGGGTCGGACGCCAAATGCTTTGAGCGGCTGTTAAAAGACCTGCCTGCAACGCGTAGGATTCGCCTCACCGAAAATTATCGTTCCACACCGGAAATTCTAAACTGCGCCCTGTCCGCCATTTCCAAAAACGAAGGGGAAGAGAGGGTTCTCCACCCCAACCTAGAAGGCGGGGAACCGGTACAGCTGATGACGGCGGAAACGCCCTTGTCCGAAGGAATATTTGTCGCAAAAGAGATCAACCGGTTGGTGGGCGGCGTCGATATGCTGGATTCTCAGGCCTTTTCTACCGGACGCGGCGCGGAACAGCCCCGCAGCTTTTCTGACATAGCGGTTCTCTACCGTACCCACCGGCAGGCGGAAATCATCGAAAAGTGCCTCAGGAAGGAGAGCATCCCTTATGTGGTAGTAGGCCGGGACGATTTTCTCGCTGACCTCAAGGTGCGGGGGACAGAGGCCTTTTTCCGTTTTCTGCTGGAACCGCGGGATATTTCGGCGCTTCGCGCCGCGCTAACAATGACGTTCCAATTTCCGGAGGATCTGATTGTCCGTTTGGAGCAGCTGTTTTTGGCGCAGAAAATTGCAGACCTTTCTTCAGACAGAGCGGAAGCGATTTTTGAAGAATACAGCGAGGTAGGCCATTGCCGGAAATGGATAGAACTGATTCGCAAATACCTCCCAAGGGTACAGAAGGACAAGCCCCGGTCTCTGCTGGAAGACTGGGTGGCCGCAATGGAGTGGGACGGTTACGAACCGCTGGAGCGATTTATGAACATGTCGGTGTTCCATCGCAATATGGCGACATTTCTTTCTAATCTCCTGCTGGGAGAAGAGGGCGACCTTTCTCGAAGCGCACAGCCCAGTTATACGACCGATTTTGTCCGGCTGATGACGCTTCATGGCTCCAAGGGGCTGGAATTTCCGGTGGTGTTCCTCTGTGGAGTCAAAAAGGGCTCCATCCCGTTGGAGTCCGTCTCCCATCCGACTGATTTTTCGGAGGAACGCCGGCTATTTTATGTGGGGATGACCCGAGCCAAAGAGAAGTTATATCTGCTCACTTCTTCTTCGGAACCTTCGGTATTTTTGCAGGATTTACCAGAAGCTTCGTTGCAAAAGGCACCGGTAACCGAACGAAAATTTCAGTTTGAAGGAAAGCAGCTGAGTCTGTTCTGATACAAAAAGATGCGTGCCCCTTTTGGATCAGGGGCACGCGTCTTTTCACTTTTATAAGGCTAATTTTTTCACCCAAAAAAGAAGCCTTTTCTTGACAAAATCGCTCAGCTATGCTATAATCAACCACAGTTTGAATTTTATAGATTCTATGCGGGTGTGGCGGAATTGGCAGACGCGCTAGACTTAGGATCTAGTGTCCATGACGTGCAGGTTCAAGTCCTGTCACCCGCACCACTGCGAGTGTTCTTATAGCATTTGAAGGGCTGTAAGAACACTCGCCTTTTTATTTCTCAAATGGCGATTGTAGAAAGGGTGTAGTTGTTGACTACGTCCTTGCGTGTATTTACGGGCACCTCTGGAGCGGGCAGTGGAAGTGCGTCGGGTATATTTGTAAACGATGGCAATAAAGGATACTGGCAGGCCAAAATGTGACGAGACAGTGATTTTATTATGGAAACGGTTGTGGTATAATAGCCTCACAAGCAAACAGCAAGGCTGTTTGCAAAGCGCCTGAAGGGCGCTTTTATCCCGCTGGCGCGGGAAATGTGAGAACATTGTATCATAAATTCCCAAAGGCAAAGCCTTTTGTGCGGTAGACGCCGCTGTCGTGGACTGCGTCCACTGAATTTATGGTATAATAAACGCAACCAACAAAGGTTTTGGGTAAAAACCTTTGCCCGCATAGAATGCGGCTTGCCAAAACACAAGGTTTTGGCGTTGTGTTTCTTTTATCATCATCCGGTTCTGCTGGCGCAGAACTACGGCGGGTGAACCCGCCTACAAATTCCTAAAGGAATTTGCGGATGTGGTATAATA
>CABUOE010000170.1 GCA_902493155.1 uncultured Eubacteriales bacterium | reverse complement strand
CCCACGTCCTCGCAGGCACACACCATGAGCCGCCTACAGGCGCTCGCCAGGTCGCCTGCTTCCAGCAGCCGCGCCAGATAGTGGATGGCGGCGTCCGGGTCGGAGCCCCTCATGGATTTCTGGAAAGCGGAGACGATATCGTAATGTTCGTCGCCGTCCCGGTCGTATTTCATGGAACTTTTCTGGGATAGCTCCCGGGCGAGTGCCATCGAGACAAACCGGATTCCGTCCTCCCTGCGCTCTGCCGAGATGCAGAGCAATTCCACCGTGTTGAGAGATTTTCGTACATCCCCGCCACAGCTTTTGGCAATGTGGGCGGAAACGCCGTCTTCTAGTTCGATTGTAAAGCCCAGTTCCCCCGATATAGCCGCGAATCCTCGAGTGACGGCTTTTTCCACCTCTTCCCAGGGGACTGATTTGAATTCAAAGACGGTAGAACGGCTCAAAATGGCGTTATAAATGTAAAAGTAGGGGTTTTCGGTGGTAGAGGCAATGAGGGTGATGCGTCCGTCCTCAATGTATTCGAGAAGCGACTGCTGCTGCTTTTTGTTCAGGTACTGAATCTCGTCCAGATAGAGCAAAATGCCGTTGTATCCAACAATGGTGTCCAGCTCGCCCACAATGGCCTTGATGTCGGCCAGGGAGGCGTTGGTGCCGTTCAGCTTATGGAGCCGCTTATTCGTCTGGGAGGCGATAATGCGGGCGACAGTGGTTTTTCCCACGCCGGAGGGCCCGTAGAATATGAGGTTGGGGATATTCCCGCTTTCGATGATGTGCCGCAGGCTCGCGTTTTCACCTAAAAGGTGCTTTTGGCCCACCACTTCGCCGATGGTTTTGGGGCGGAGCCTGTCCGCCAGCGGAGACGACATAAAACCCCTCCTTCCTTTCGTTGATTTCTCTATCCATTTTACCGTAATTTGCCTCAAAAGTAAAGGAGACGCCCAAATTTGTCATTTTCGCACAGAATGGGCCCCCAATGAGTACCGATACCAAAAAATTACACAAATCTTTTGGAAAGGTATTGGGTTTTGCTCTCATTTATGGTAATATGGCAGTGTGGTAAAACCACGAATAACCAATTGCTGAGGGATGGTTTGTGCCTTTGCCGACACAGTATTGACGGCAGTTTTGCGGCAGTGCCCCAAAAACAGCACAAATCCCAGAAAGGAATGAAACTTTATGGCCAATTCTTCAAATGAAAAAGTGTTCAACGTACTCGCTTACATCGGCATTCTGTTTCTTGTTGGTTTGATTGCCGACGGACAGAACCCCAAGGTGCGGTTCCACGTCAATCAGGGGCTGGTATTATTCCTGTCGGAATTGATTTTGGGCATTGTTTGCAGCATCATCGGCGTGATTCCGATTGTTGGTATCATCGGTTCTATTTTAAGCGGAGTCATCGGCATTGTCGGCATTGTATTTATGATTATCGGCATTGTCCATGCGGCCAACGATGAAGAAGTTCCCTTGCCTGTGATCGGTGGCATTACCATTTTGAAATAAGGGTTACATATCAAAACCGCCGGATATTTCCGACGGTTTTTGTTTGCAGAAAGGCGGCAATCGAGAGTGATTGCCGCCTTTTTCGTGTATATACGGATGAAATTATTCGTACAGGGGATATTTCTGGCAGAGGGCTTCCACCTTTGCCTTGATTTCCTCTTTGGAGTTGTCAAAGTCGGAAGCAACCTTATAGATGCACTCGGCGATGACTTCCATATCCTCTTCCTTGAAGCCCCGGGTGGTAACGGCGGGAGTACCAATGCGGATACCGCTGGTGATGAAGGGACTCTGAGGATCGTTGGGGATGGCGTTTTTGTTGGCGGTGATGTACACTTCGTCCAGCTTATGCTCCATCTCCTTGCCGGTGATGTTAAAGTTTCTGAGGTCAACGAGCATCAGATGATTGTCGGTACCGCCGGAAACCAGATCGAATCCGCGGGAAACCAATCCTTTAGCCAAAGCGGCGGCGTTTTTGACCACCTGCTCCTGATAGGCTTTAAATTCTGGTTTGAGCGCTTCGCCCAGGCAGACCGCTTTCGCCGCGATGATGTGCATGAGAGGGCCGCCCTGAGTGCCGGGGAAGACCGCCTTGTCAATTTTCTTTGCCAGTTCTTCCTTACAGAGGATCATGCCGCCGCGGGGGCCGCGGAGAGTCTTATGGGTGGTGGTGGTGACGATATCGGCATAGGGTACGGGGGAAGGATGGACGCCGGCGGCGACCAAGCCTGCAATGTGGGCCATATCCACCATGAGGTAAGCGCCGCACGCGTCGGCGATTTCTCTAAATTTCTTGAAGTCGATGACGCGGGGATAAGCGGAAGCGCCGGCCACGATCATTTTGGGCTTATGTTCCATGGCGAGAGTCATCAGTTTGTCATAGTCGATACGATGGGTGTCGTCGTCGATGCCGTAGGGGATGACGTTATAGTAGCTGCCCGACATGTTGACGGGGGAGCCGTGGGTCAGATGTCCACCGTGGGCCAGGTTCATGCCAAGAATGGTGTCGCCGGGCTGCAAAAGGGCAAAATAAACCGCCAAATTGGCCTGAGCACCGGAATGGGGCTGAACATTGGCGTGTTCGGCGCCGAACAGCTCTTTGGCCCGGTCGCGGGCGATGTTTTCCACGATATCGACGCATTCGCATCCGCCGTAGTACCGTTTACCGGGATAGCCTTCGGCGTATTTATTGGTGAGTACCGTTCCCATAGCGGCCAAAACAGCTGGGGAAACGATGTTTTCACTGGCGATCAGCTCGATGTTGCGGCGCTGGCGTTTGAGTTCCAGGTTCATGGCGTCGGCGACGTCGCTGTCATACTGGCCGACAAAGCCGATGTTGTTGGGGAAATCCTGATACATTGGTCATCTCTCCTTGTTGATAGCCCGGAAGGAATTTTCGGGCATTGTTTTCTACTACTAAGATGCAATTTAAATCATCCTTTATTTATTCCACAAAAGCTTTGATAGATGGCTTTGCTTTTATCCAGAGTTTAATTGCAGATTAGTAGAACACACATTAAATTCTATTATATCGGAAAGTGGTGCGCTTTACAATACATTTTCAATACGACTTTTTCGAATTTTTGTCAAAATCTTCGTGAAATATGTCTATAGTTGGCGCAAAAGTGTTCCTCTTGAGAATACACCTAAATTTTGGAGTCCATCCAGCGGGCAATGTCAATGTAAACATCCTTTCGATTCGACTCGTTGATGATTTCGTGTCTGCCGCCTGGATAAAGGTGTAGTGCAATGTCCTGTACATCTGCCTCGATGAGCCGCCGGCAGACTTTGCGCACGCCTTTGCCGTATTCGCCTACCGGGTCTTCCTCGCCGGCAATGAGAAAGAGGGGCAGGTTTTTCGGTACCTTGTCCGCCCATTCCTTTGCCGAAACCAATTTGACCAAGGTGAACAGGTCTTTGAACCCAGCCGCGGTAAAGATAAAATTGTTTTTGGGATTTTGTTCGTAATCCGATACGATTTGAGGGTCGGTCGTCAGCCAATCAAACCGGGATTGCGGCTTGTCAATCCGCTTGTTATAGCCCTGAAAGGCCATGGAGTCCAGCCTTCTGCTCCGGAAATGGCCACCTTTTTTGCGGGCGGTGGATTTTGCCATCCGGATGCCCATTCCAGCGAAGGGGTTTCCGCCGGAGGTACCGCAGATAACGGCGCCGGTCAGTTCTTTGCCATATTGGGTCAGAAACATTCGGGCGACAAAGGAGCCCATACTGTGGCCCAGCATAAAATAGGGGAGGTTCGGGTAGCTCTTCCGGACAATAGTCATGGTCTTATACAGGTCGGTGACGAGATACTCATAGCCGTTTTCCTCCCCGAAATAGCCCAAATCCTCTTCGGAAGCAATAGAATTTCCGTGCCCCAGATGGTCGTTTCCGCAGACGATAAAACCATTGTCGCAGAGAAAGGCGGCAAAATCCTCATAACGTTCGATAAATTCGCACATACCGTGGGAAATTTGCAGGATGGCTTTCGGTTCCATGTTCTGCGGAATGTAGGTATAGTAGGAGACGGCCGTTTTCCCGTCGGAGCTGACAAAACGATCGGTGTGTTTTTGATAATTCATAGATACCTTCCTTTCGGGGTTCGAATGTTTATGAATAGAAGTTCTCCCAAATTTTTCTACCCCCATTATACACTTTTTATATAGAATTTGCACACTTTTTGAAACTTTTTGAAGGTGAATAGCGTCTTTATTATAAATGCCCAAAATAGCAGTTGTTCCCGCCCGGAAAATAGGAGGATTATTGGTTGACAAAAAGCGACGAAATCGGCATAATAAAAAAGTACCATTTCATTTTTGAATCATGCTGGAAATAGTTTAAAATGAGACCCAGTTTTGTGCCTTTTCCCTTGCGGCAACTTTGCGGCAGAGCCGCAAAAAAAGGCCAATTTCCAGAAAGGAAGGATTATTGTATGAAAAAGAGCAGCTTGAAGTTTCTATGCGTCGCAGTTTGCTGCTTGATGATGTTTCCCCTGATGGTTGGTTTTGCACCGGAAAAAGCAACCACCCTGAAGGTAGCTACCTGGAACATCCTGCATGGAAACGATGTAATGGAGGCCCAGCATAGACAGATTATTTTCATGGGCGCCGATGTAATCGCACTTCAGGAAGTGGACGAAAAGACCGAGCGAGTCGATGGAAAAAGCTGCCTTGAGTATCTGGGCAAGGGACGGTATTATTTTAACAGCTTTGCCAAAGAAATGGATTATAAAGGCGGGGAATACGGTCTCGGCATTATGAGCAAATATTATTTCGGCAATGAGAAATCTTCTTTCCGGGAAGGCGGAAATCTGGCCCGGGACGGTTTTATGAAAGTGGAAATGCAGAAGGATGGGAAGATGATTTCCGTTTATAATGTACATTTTTCTTATCAGAGTGACTATGAGCGGCAAAGACAGATTCAACTGGCAGCAGATGTGTTTGCCGCCGACCCTAACCGATATAAGATCCTCATGGGCGATTTTAATATTAAAAACTTTGATGAACTCGCTCCCTTTGCAGACTTCAATA
>CABUOE010000169.1 GCA_902493155.1 uncultured Eubacteriales bacterium | reverse complement strand
ATCATGCTCAAGGCGATTCCCGCGCCCCGCGACCATGTTTCCAAGTATGCGCCCAAGATGAAATCCACCACCATTGCCACCGATAAGATTCGCGAAGTCATCGGCACCGGCGGAAAAGTTATCCAGAAAATCTGCGCCGAGTGCGACGTTAAAATCGACATCACCGAAGACGGAAAGGTATTCGTCCTGGGCATTGACCAGGAGAACGTCGACCGCGCTATGTATATCGTTGAGACCATCGCCAAGGACCCTGAGGTGGGCGCCATCTACAAAGGCCGCGTCACCCGTTTGATGAACTTCGGCGCCTTTGTCGAGATCGCTCCCGGCAAGGAGGGCTTAGTTCACATCTCGAAGCTTGAGAACCACCGGGTCGAGAAGGTGGAGGACGTGGTGCAGCCCGGCGACGAAGTGTACGTCAAAGTCACCGAGATCGACGACCAGGGACGCATCAACCTGTCCAGAAAAGACGCTATGAACGACATCGCCAAGAAAAACGCGGAGGCGTAAACAGAAAAAACGGATTCCCCGGGACGTTTTCGCGTTCCGGGGATTCTTTGTTCCGAGCGGGGCGGCGGCCCTAAAAACCGAAAGGAGAACGCCCATGGACTTTAAAAACCGAGATGTTCTGCTGTTCGATTTGGACGGCACCCTCACCGACCCAAAAGAGGGGATTACCACCTGCGTCCAGGTGGCCCTGGAGCGGTGCGGCGTCATTGTCGAGGACCGGGACGTCCTCTGTCCCTTTATCGGGCCGCCTTTGAAGGAGGCGTTTATGGCGTTTTACGGCTTCGACAGCGAAAAAGCCGACGAGGCTGTCAAAGCCTACCGGGAGCGGTTTGCCACGGTGGGGAAGTTTGAGAACAAGGTCTACGACGGGATGGAAGGCTTTTTGCAGAACCTGTGCAGTCACGGCAAGCGGCTGATGGTGGCCACCTCCAAGCCGGAAATCTTCGCTAAAGAAATTCTCGAGCACTTCGGCCTGGCCCGGTATTTTTCCTTCATTGGCGGGGCGCTTTTGGACGACAGCCGGGTCCTCAAGGAGGACGTTGTGGCCTACGTGCTTAAGGAAAACGGCGTTTCGTCCCAAGAGGCGGTGATGATCGGCGACAGGGAGCACGACGTCTTTGGCGCCCATAAAAACGGCGTGCCCTGTATCGGGGTGCTGTACGGCTACGGAGGCAGGGAAGAGCTGCTTCATGCCGGAGCGGAGGCTGTTGCGGCGACGCTGGATGAGCTGACAGACCTATTAATTGGATAAAAATGTAAAAGCCGATGCTTGAAACAGAAGCACCGGCTTTTTGTTTGCAAAGTTTTCACAAATTGCCCCATTGACAATAAAAAATATTATTGTTATAATGTTGTATATCGGACAGTTTGATGGCGGACATTTTATTAATAGGAGGAAATATGCAGAACGGTAATATTGGCATCGAGCTTCGTTATCTCAACAACCTGATTCGCCGGTATGTGGACAACAAGCTCCATAAAAAGTATATTGACAGCGTCACCGGCACCAACGGCTGGATCATCGGGTACATCGCCGACCATGGCGACGTCTATCAGAAGGATTTGGAGACGGAATTTGGGATTACCCGTTCCACTGCGTCCAAGGTGGTCAGTTTGATGGTGCAGAAGGGACTTATCGAGCACCGCAGCGTCCCCCAAGACGCACGGCTCAAAAAGCTGGTGCTCACTGACAAGGCGCTGGAGCTTTCAAAGCTGATGAACCAGGATCATGAGGCAGTGGAGAAGACCCTGAAAAAGGGCTTTACCGAAGAAGAGCTTGTAAACCTGCACTCGTATATCGGGCGGATGAAACAGAATATTCTGGAGCAGACCGGCTGAGGGCTTTGACGCAACCAGTGTAAATTTGAAAGAAAGGAGCCCTTTACTCTGTAAAGGATGGGATTTTTATGGTAAAAACTCTGATGAAAAGCGTGAGGGAGTATAAAAAAGACTCCCTTATTACCCCGGTGCTGGTCATCGGGGAGGTGGTCATGGAGACCCTCATCCCCGTTTTGATGGCAAACCTCATCGACTACGGCATCGACGGGGGAAATATGAATTATGTGGTAAAAATGGGGCTTGTACTGCTGCTGTCGGCCTTTGCCTCCCTGTTTTTCGGGGTGGCGGCCGGCAAGACGGCGGCGGTGGCCTCTACCGGATTTGCCAAAAACCTTCGGAAGGATATGTACTATAACGTACAGAATTTTTCCTTTTCGAACATCGATAAATTTTCTACCGCCAGCATCGTCACCCGGCTTACCACCGACGTGACAAACGTGCAGAACGCCTATCAGATGATTATCCGCATTGTGGTGCGGGCGCCCATGATGTTGATTTTTTCACTGCTTATGTCCTTTCGCATCGACGCCCGGCTGTCTCTTATCTTCGTGGTCGCGCTTCCGATACTGGCAGTGGGACTGTTCGTTATCATCCGCAAGGCTCACCCCCTGTTTAACCGGGTATTCAAGATTTATGATAAGCTCAACGGCGTGGTGCAGGAAAACCTGCGGGGCATCCGGGTGGTAAAATCCTTTGTCCGGGAGGAGCACGAAAAAGAGAAGTTCGGCAAAATATCCAACGAAATCTATCAAACCTTTTCCAAGGCTGAAAAGACCATCGCTTTCAATATGCCGCTGATGCAGGTGGCCATGTACGCGGTCATGCTGCTCATCTCCTGGTTTGGCGCGCGGGCGGTGGTAGCCTGCGGGGGAGACCCGGCGTTGGGCCTCAGCACCGGAGAGCTCATGAGCCTGTTCACCTACGCGATGCAGATTCTCTCCAGCCTGATGATGGTGTCGATGATCTTCGTCATGCTCACCATGTCCCGGGCGTCCGGCGACCGTATCGCCGAGATTTTGGAGGAAAACACCGACCTTAAAAACCCGGAAAACCCCGTCACCGAAGTCAGAGACGGCGACATCTGTTTTGAAAACGTCAGCTTCAGTTACGGCAAAAAAGGCGCAAAACCGGTGCTCAAGGACATCGATCTCCACATTAAGTCCGGCCAGACGGTGGGCATTTTAGGCGGTACCGGTTCCTCCAAATCAAGCCTTGTGCAGCTGATTCCCCGGCTTTACGACGTCACCGGAGGAAGAATCACCGTGGGCGGCGTCGATGTGCGGGATTACGACATCGAAAGCCTTCGGGAAGAGGTGGCTATGGTCTTGCAAAAAAACGTCCTCTTTTCCGGCACCATCAAGGAAAATCTCCGGTGGGGCAACGAGCAGGCCGCCGATGAAGAGCTGGTTCACGCCTGCAGGCTGTCCCAGGCCGATGACTTTATCCGGAGCTTCCCAGACGGCTACGACACCTACATCGAGCAGGGGGGCGCCAACGTGTCCGGCGGCCAGAAGCAGCGGCTCTGCATCGCCCGGGCGCTGCTCAAGAAACCGAAAATCCTTATTTTGGACGATTCCACCAGCGCTGTGGACACCAAAACCGACGCATTGATCCGCAAGGCGTTTAAGGAGGAAATCCCCGATACCACCAAAATCATCATTGCCCAGCGGGTATCCTCGGTGCAGGACGCTGATCAGATCATCGTCATGGACGACGGTCAAATAGCGGCGTTGGGCACTCACGACGAACTGCTGCAAACCAGCGAGATTTACCGCGAAGTCTACGAATCCCAGGTGAAAGGGGGAAGGGAAAATGGTTAGACAGCCCAGAATGAGAATGGGTATGCACCCGCCGGGAACGGGAATGGGGCAGCCGAAGCAGAAAATGAGCTGGAACACCGTCAAACGCCTCCTTTCCTACTTTAAGGCGTATAAGTTTCGCTTTGTTTTTGTTCTGCTGGGCATCGTGGTCAGCGCTGTGACTGGCGTGCTGGGGTCCCTGTTTTTGCAGACCCTCATCGACGACTACATCTCTCCGCTGCTGTTAGAGGCAGTACCCAATTTCAGCGGATTGCTGCGGGTGCTGATGATTATGGCCGGCGTCTATCTCATCGGCGTGCTGGCGACCCTCTTTTACAACCGGGTGATGGTGGTTATCGCACAGGGAATGCTCAAGAAAATTAGAGACGATATGTTTTCCCATATGCAGACCCTGCCCATCAAATACTTTGACACCCACCCTTATGGCGACATCATGAGCCATTACACCAACGACACCGACACCCTGCGGCAGATGCTCACCCAGAGCATCCCCCAGACATTTTCCTCTCTCATCACCATTGTGGCGGTCTTCTTCGCCATGCTTTCCTTGAGCGTATGGCTGACCATATTTGTGGTGGTGCTGGCGTTTATCATGCTCAAGGTCATCGGCAAGGTGGCGGGGCAGAGCGGCAAATACTTCGTCAAGCAGCAGGAGTCTTTGGGCGACGTCAACGGCTACATCGAAGAGATGATCAACGGCCAAAAGGTCGTCAAGGTTTTCTGCCACGAAGAAAAGGCCAAAGAGGGCTTCAACCGTAAGAACGAGGAGCTTTTCAAAAACGGCTCCGAGGCCAACAAATTCTCTAACGTCATAGGCCCTGTTACCAACAACCTGGGGTACATCCTCTATGTGCTGCTGGCGGTGGCTGGGGGCGCTTTGGCCCTGCTGGGGATCACCAACCTGAGCCTTACCGGCATAAACGTCCTCACCTTAGGTATGATCGCGTCGTTTTTGCAGCTTTCCAGAAGCTTCATCCAGCCCATCAACCAGATTTCTCAGCAGTTTTCCTCCATGATTATGGCGCTGGCCGGCGCCCAGCGAATCTTTGAACTCATCGACGAAGAACCGGAACAGGACGAAGGCTACGTCACCCTGGTCAACGCCAAATATGAGGGGCAAACCCTCACCGAAACCACCGAACGGACGGGGCTTTGGGCCTGGAAGCATCCTCATTCCGATGGGACGGTCACCTACACCGAGCTCAAAGGAGAAGTCCGGTTTTTCGATGTGGACTTTGGCTACGAGGAGGATAAAATCGTCCTTCACAACATCACCTTGTACGCCGAGCCGGGGCAGAAGGTGGCATTTGTGGGGGCTACCGGAGCGGGTAAGACCACCATTACCAACCTCATCAACCGGTTTTATGATATTGCCGACGGC
>CABUOE010000168.1 GCA_902493155.1 uncultured Eubacteriales bacterium | reverse complement strand
CAACTGCAAGGCGGACGGCAGTTATCTGGTCTTCGAGACCGACGCGGAGGGCGAATTCGCTGTATTGGAGGGAAAAGGCGGCGTTCTGCCCTGGATTTTGGGCGGCGTCGGGCTGATTGTGCTCATCGGGGCGGTCGCGGGCGTCGTCATTTTCAGGCGGAAGCGCCGCGGAACAGCGGAGATTCCTGAGGAGGAAGCGGCTGACGGCGAACAAGAGAGAGAAAAAGCGTCCGACGAAAGCGAAGCGGACGGTCAGCAGCCGGCTTTCCATGACGCCCAACCGGAAAACAGTGAAACCGAAAAAACGGATGAGCAGTTTGAGGAAAAGAAGTAATTTCCCTGCCTCAGACATGGCGTCCTGTAAACAAACGACCCAGGCCCCGGTTAAAAAACCGGGGCCTGGGCTTTTTTGGGCGTCTATAGGAAATCAGGTCTTTTGGTGAAGGAGGCGAGGATGTTGTCCGCGGGTGGAGCAGAGCCCCCGCCCCTACTGATTCACAGCGTTTAAGGGGCAAAATGGATATTTTGAGAGCGGCGTTCCAAGAAACCTTATAGGACACGATATTCGTATCGTCCCGCCTGTGTGAGAACGACGAACAAACCTGGAAAACATCCAGTACTTCTCTACCGGGCCCGACAGCCTGGAGCGGCATATCCGGTGTAATCGAAAGGCTCGGCTTGGGCATAACCGACAGCCTGTCCCGCGGGGCGGGAGCTCCGGGGCATGGGTCGGCTATAGCCGGAAACGGGGCGGGGTGCGGGGACGGCGGCACGTCTACCCAAGAAAAGGCGGCGGACCGCCCTCCGTGGAAGGGGCAGCATCAGCCCCGCCGCGGCGCAGGCCAAAAGCACCGCAAAAACCACGATGCCCAAATTGTCGAACCACAGGTGTTCCGAAAGCCCTATGTAGCTGTGGTGGACGGCGTGAACGGGGGTGCTGATGCAGAAGCTCAGCACGATGGAGAGGAGCAGCTTTTTATAGGTGAGCCGGAAACGAAAGCCCAGCAGACGGTAAAGCGTGAAGAGAAAAATCGCGCCGGAGAGAAAGAGCGCCAACAGCATTTTGATTGCAAACATCATGAAAATCCCTTGCCTTTCTAGATTTTTATCAATAAGAACATTTGTTTCATAAGTCTATTATACACAATTGTTCGGAAAAATCAAGGGGTTTTCGAAAATTTGTTCGGATTATTTTTTCATACTGGAAATGCTGGATGAGACGGAATCCTCCGATGAAGATGGAAACGGGCATCGGCGGGTTGCAGGTGTAGGGGCGAACTGTGTTCGCCCGCGATAAACCGCGGACGTTCGGAAAGAAGGGCGGGCGGAGCAAGCCCCGCCCCTACGGATTCCCGGGAAGGTTTTGGGGAAAAGGCGGGGCGATGTGGGCATCGCCCCCTACGGTTTTCAGGGGACATTCCGGTAGATTGCAGGTGTAGGGGCGAACTGCGTTCGCCCGCGATAAACCGCGGACGTTCGGGAAGAAAGACGGGCGGAGCAAGCCCCGCCCCTACGGATTCCCGGGAAGGTTTTGGAGAAAAGGCGGGGCGATGTGAGCATCGCCCCCTACGGTTTTCAGGGGACATTCCGGTAGATTGCAGGTGTAGGGGCGAACTGTGTTCGCCCGCGATAAACCGCGAACGTTCGGAAAGAAGGGCGGGCGGAGCAAGCCCCGCCCCTACATTACCTATAAAAACAAAAAAACCGCCCGGTTTTGCAATGCTGCAAAATCAGGCGGTTTCCTTATAATATTACCTTGATTTCCACCGGTCGTTGTAGGTTCCCTGCAAATCGCTGATTTCCGACACAACGTGTTTTTTCTGCCGGGAATGGGAGGCCCGCTCCCTGAGCATCTCATAAAACCGTTCCCCATTCACGGGAAGCTCTACTGTCTCCCCTGTCCAGTCGGAAAAATGGATGGCGTTGGAGATCTGCAAACCGTTTATCCCGTCATAGCCGGGGGCGATGAGGGGTTCCCCGTATAAAACGGCGTCTGCGAAGTTCTGGAGGATGCCGATATGGGCCGTATCCTCCCCGTCGGGACGGATTTCGTGGCGGGTGGTTTCCGGCATCAGAAAGCCGTCTTTGGAGGTAAAGCAAAATTCCCGCTCCGGGGCAGAAAGCTCCCAAAAGGTCATTTTGCCGTCCTCTAAAACCAGCTTTCCTTTGTCGCCGGAGATTTCCAGCCGGTTGGTGCCGGGGGTTTCCCCGGTGGAGGTAATGAGCAGGCCGGTAGCGCCGTTTTCATACTCGGCGTAGGCGGTCACGTCGTCCTCCACCTCGATGTCGTGCCAGCGGCCGTACCGGCAGAAGCCCCGGATGCGCTGCGGCATCCCGAAAATCCACTGCCACAGGTCCAGGTGGTGGGGGCACTGGTTTAAAAGCACGCCGCCTCCCTCCCCGGCCCAGGTGGCCCGCCAAGAGCCGGAATCGTAGTACGCCTGGGTGCGGTACCAGTTGGTGATGATCCAGACGCAGCGTTTTGGCTCCCCCAAAGCGCCGCTCTGGACGAGCGCCCGGGCCTTGCGGTAGAGGGAGTTCATCCGCTGGTTCAGCATGATGCCGAAGAGCTTTCCCGACTGTTTTGCGGCGGCGTTTAATTCTTCCACCTGCTTGACGTAAACCCCGGCGGGCTTTTCGATGAGGACATGAAGCCCGTGGCGGAAGCCGGAAATGCCCATAGGCGGGTGGAGATAGTGTGGGGTGGCGACGATGACCATGTCGATGAGGCCGCTTTGGAGCATTTCCTCATAGTCGGAAAACCGCGCCGCGCCGGGGAGGTTTTCTTCCGCCCAACAAAGCTTTTGCGGCTCGATGTCACAGACGGCGGCCAGGGTCATCCCCCGGACTTTGCCGTCCAAAATATTCTTGGCGTGGGCGCTGCCCATGTTGCCGACGCCCACCACGCCGACACGGATTGGTTCCATCAAATCAACACTCCTTTCCAGGTGTTTGGGCTGGTTCTGCGCGGCAAAGGCGCAAAAACCAAGGGGTTTGTTCCCGGTTTGCAAAGATTTTCGCGGCAGAGGAACAAAATAGCGTGCCAACGGCGGCCTTTCAAACAAGGACGCCCCATTTGCTAGAATTGCGCGCCCATGTTCCGCAAGTTTTCCGCGCTCCGGCGCATTTCTTCAAAGGGGTCCCGGCCGTAGGTGTAATCCTGCTCCACTAAGCCGTACTGGACGCCGGTTTCCTCGCAGACGGCGAGGATTTCCGGCCAGTCCAGGTTGCCCTGCCCCACCGGCGCCATCCGCTGTTCCATCTGGGAGATTTCCATGTCCTTTAGGTGGCAAAACTGCACCCGGCCCTCCATTTGCCGCAAGGTTTTGGCGGAGTCGAGGCCGGCGTA
This sequence comes from uncultured Eubacteriales bacterium, assembly GCA_902493155.1. Classification (GTDB taxonomy): domain Bacteria; phylum Bacillota; class Clostridia; order Oscillospirales; family Ruminococcaceae; genus Fumia. The sequence continues at coordinate 1,731 of CABUOE010000168.1, read as the reverse complement.
CTGCACCCAGTAGGTGTCCAGGATGACACCCCAGTCGGTTTCCCCGAGGACCAGGTCCATGGGGGTCACGCCGCCGAACCGTTCGAACTCCTGGTAGTGGTTGTGGTAGTGAAATTTCATTCCGGCGGCGTTCATCTTTTCGACAGCCAGTTTCATGTCCCGGATAAAAGCCCTCATGCCGTTAAGGCCGTCTTCCCGGTAGCGGCCGGAACAACCTCCGATGCCGATGTCCCGGTAGCCCATGATGCGGTGCTCCTGGATGACCGCGTCGGTTTCGTTGAGCAGACGCTCCACGCCTATGTGGGAGACCACGTAGTACAGGCCGTTTTGATCGGCGATTTCCTTTAACTTTTCCGCCCCGATCATGGGAAGTCCCGAATACTGGATGGCACGGTATCCCATCTCACTGAGTTTTTGGTAAGAGGTGCGGATACCCGCCTCGTCCTGTGCAAAATTGCTGATGGTGTACAGTTGTGCGCCGACGATCATAGAGACGCCGCCTTTCTATGTAAAGTTATTTTGGTTTACAGGATTAAAAGCTCCTATTTTGCGGGATTCCAGCGGTAGTGGCCGACGATTTCCATCCGGGTCAGGGCGTCTTCTTCCAGTACCGGCTGACCGCCGTGGTGGATGATGTAGGGCCGGCCCTTTTTGTTGCGCTTGTCGGAGACGATGGCGATGTGCTTGGGGTAAACGACGACGTCCCCGGGCTGCCACTCCCCGATTTCATCGGGGTCAAGGGTCAGGCTTTCGGCATTGCGGTCAAAGAAAATCCGCAGGTTTTTGACCCGCCTGAAATCGATGTTGGGGTCGGGAATGTCGATTTCCGGGTAGGCTTCCCGGTTGGCGGCGATGTCTAAGTCCACCAGATCCTTGAGGGCGTACCCGGCGGCCAGAAAACCCTGCCAGATCACGTCAGTGCAGACCCCGATACCCTCTGGCGGGTAGCCTCCGGCGAAATAGCTGCCGTCGTACTTGGGTTTCGTCTCGACGAAGGCCCGGGCGCCCAGCATAATGTCCCTGTAGTCGTCGATGCCATCGCCGTCCGCGTCGTTGGGGCTTATGGCAGTCTCGATGCCGAAATCTGCGGCGGTATAGGAGCGCTTAGGCAAAAGGTTTAAGCAGCTGGCCGCCCAAAATCCCGCCCAAATGAGGGCAATGAACAGCAGGAGTACCATCCAGAAAACCGGCTTCAGCCGCCGTCTCGGTTTTATGGCCCTCACTTTTTGAGAACCTTTGCCGTCTCAGCGAGGAAGCGGCGGGCATTTTCGGAAACGTCGCCTTTTGTGAGGGAGCCTCCCGTCCCCACCGCCACAGCTCCCGCCCGGAGCCAATCGGCGGTGTTTTCCACCGTCACGCCGCCGGTGGGCATCAGCTTCGCCTGAGGCAGCGGGCCGTGGAGCGCCTTTAAAAAGCCCATGCCCAGAGTGTCCGCCGGGAAGATTTTCAGCAAATCCGCTCCCGCTTCCATGGCTCTGACCGCCTCAGTCACCGTCATGATGCCGCAGGCGCAGAACACCCGATACCGATTGCAGGTCCGGATGACCTCTTCCGACAGGCAGGGGGAAACAATGAACTGAGCGCCCGCCAGGATGGCGATGCGGGCGGTTTCGGCGTCCAGCACCGACCCGGCTCCCACAGCGGCTTTGCCCGCAAGCTCGTCGGACAGGACGCGGATGACTTCCTCCGCGCCGGGCACCGTGAAGGTGATTTCCACCGCCTCGATGCCGC
>CABUOE010000167.1 GCA_902493155.1 uncultured Eubacteriales bacterium | reverse complement strand
AATTGTTCATGCGGCTCCTATGTATCATTTTAGATGACGCCATATCAATTATACATTACCCGGCCCTGAAAAACAATGTTAAAATATTATCAGTAGAGAAAATTCGACAGTTTGTCCGATTTTCGAAATGATACCATTAGTGACATTGTATGGGGAGGAATTTGAAATGCGTTTTACACTGCCGAGAGATTTGTACCATGGAAAAGGTTCTTTGGAAGAACGTAAAAACTTAAAAGGTAAAAAAGCGATCGTCGTCGTAGGCGGCGGCTCCATGAAACGGTTCGGCTTTTTGGAGAGGGCGGAAAGCTATCTGAAAGAGGCCGGTATGGAAGTGAAACTCTTTGAAGGCGTCGAGCCCGATCCTTCTGTTGAGACCGTTATGAAAGGCGCCGAGGCTATGCGGGAGTTTGAGCCCGACTGGATCGTAGCAATGGGCGGCGGCTCTCCCATCGACGCTGCGAAAGCCATGTGGGCGTTCTATGAATACCCCAACACCACCTTTGAGGATTTGATTACCCCCTTCAACTTCCCGGAACTGAGACAGAAAGCGAAATTCTGCGCCATTCCGTCTACCTCCGGTACTGCTACCGAAGTGACCGCATTCTCTGTTATTACCGATTACCAGAAGGGCATTAAATACCCCCTGGCTGACTTTAATATCACCCCCGACGTGGCGATCGTCGATCCCGATTTGGCGGAAACCATGCCCGCAAAACTGACCGCTCACACCGGTATGGACGCTATGACCCACGCCATTGAGGCTTATGTATCCACCCTCAACTGCGACTACACCGATCCTCTGGCTCTGTATGCCATCCAGATGATTCATACATTCCTGAAAAAATCCTACGACGGCGACATGGAAGCCCGCGACCGGATGCACAATGCACAGTGCCTGGCCGGTATGGCTTTCTCCAACGCTTTGCTGGGCATTGTACACTCTATGGCGCACAAGACCGGCGCTGCTTTCAGCGGTGGACACATCATCCACGGCTGCGCTAACGCCATGTACCTGCCCAAAGTCATCAAGTTTAACTCTAAAAACGAAGTGGCTGCTGAGCGTTACGCCAACATCGCCCGGTTTATCGGCCTGAAAGGTTCCAACACCGCAGAGCTGGTTGACGCGTTGATCGCCGAGCTCCGTCACATGAACGACGAGCTGAACATCCCTCAGGGCATCAAAAATTACGGCGAAGGCGGCCTGAAAGCCGATAAGAGCATCATCGACGAGAAGGAATTCCTCGAGAAGCTCCCCGAAGTGGCCAAAAATGCCATCGGCGACGCCTGCACCGGCTCCAACCCCCGCATCCCCACTCAGGAAGAGATGGAAAAACTCCTGAAGGCTTGCTACTACGACACCGAAATCGACTTCTAAGAGGTTTTTGGACCGTACTGAGGGGGACGGCGAGCTTGCCGCGGCAATATTGCCGTTGCAATGAAGCTTGGTTTGCTGCCCGAGACATAAATTAGTTGGATGAACAGGATAGAAGGGACGAACAGGGTACCCCCCGCAAGGGGCGTCCCGCTTGCCCCTTCTATTGTTCGTATATATTGATTTTTCATCAACCGAAATTTTTTAGATTTGGAGTAGTGAATTTATGTACCGTATTTTGAAGAAAAAAAGCCTGAATCCCACCGTCACCCTCATGGAGATCGAAGCGCCCCTCGTCGCCAAAAAGGCGGAGCCCGGCCAGTTCATCATCCTCAGAGTGGATGAAAACGGCGAGCGGATTCCCTTAACAGTTGCCGATTACGATCGGGAGAAGGGCACCATCACCATTATTTTCCAGATCGTCGGCGCTACCACCGAGAAATTAAATCACTTAAATGAAGGGGACAGCCTCCACGATTTTGTAGGGCCTTTGGGGGTTCCTTCCCATGTGGAGGGGCTCAAGAAAGTGGCAGTCGTAGGCGGCGGCGTGGGCTGCGCCATCGCGTACCCCATCGCAAAGAAGCTCCATGAACTGGGGGCGGAAGTACATTCTATTGTCGGGTTCAGAAACAAGGATCTGGTGATTTTAGAGGATGAGTTCAACGCTGTCAGCGACAAGCTCTGCATCCGCACCGACGACGGTTCCTACGGGGATAAAGGCCTTGTCACCGACGCGCTGAAAGCCCTCATCGACGCGGGCGAGCAGTACGACGAAGTCATCGCTATCGGCCCCCTTATCATGATGAAATTCGTCTGCAAGCTCACAAAAGAGTACGGCATCAAAACCGTCGTCAGCATGAACCCCATTATGATCGACGGCACCGGCATGTGCGGCGGCTGCCGCTTGAGCGTAGGGGGAGAGACCAAGTTCGCCTGCGTGGACGGCCCTGATTTCGACGGGCACTTAGTGGATTTCGACGAGGCGATGGAGCGCGCAACCATGTACAAGGATTTTGAGCGCCATCAGTATGAAGATACCTGCAACCTCTTCAAAAAAGAGGTCAAATAGGCTTCTTCCCATGAGATAGAACTCCCGTAAAGGGAACGGACTTTACAATCAGAAAGGTTTGGATAAAATATGGCAAACATGTCGCTCAAGAAAAACGAAATGCCGGTTCAGGACCCCAGCGTCCGCAGAAGAAATTTTGAGGAAGTGGCTTTGGGCTACACCCCGGAGCAGGCGGTGGACGAGGCAAACCGCTGCCTAAACTGCAAAAACAAACCCTGCGTCGGGGGATGCCCCGTCGCCATCGATATTCCCGCCTTTATCGCGAAAATCAAGGAAGAGGACTTTGAAGGCGCTTACCAGATCATCCACAAATCCAGCTCTTTGCCCGCGGTCTGCGGCCGTGTCTGCCCTCAGGAGACCCAGTGCGAAAGCAAGTGTGTACGGGGCATCAAAGGCGAGCCGGTGGCCATCGGCCGGTTGGAGCGTTTTGTGGCCGACTGGCACATGGCTCACAACAAAGAGGAAGTAAAAGTTCCTAAGCAGAACGGCCACAGGGTCGCCGTCATCGGCGCAGGCCCCGCAGGACTGACCTGTGCGGGCGACTTGGCGAAGCGGGGCTACAAGGTATCGGTTTTTGAGGCGCTGCACACCGCAGGCGGCGTTCTGGTGTACGGAATTCCCCAGTTCAGACTGCCCAAGGAGATCGTCGGCAAGGAAATCGACAATCTGAAGGCCATGGGGGTAGACATCGAGACCAATATGGTCATCGGCCGCATTGAGTCCATCGACGAGTTGTTCGATCAGGGCTTTGAGGCGGTGTTTATCGGCACCGGCGCAGGACTTCCCCGGTTTATGAACATCCCGGGCGAAAACCTCAAGGGCGTTTACTCGGCAAACGAGTTTCTGACCCGTGTCAACCTGATGAAAGCTTACAAAGAGGGGAGCGACACCCCGATTCAGCACTCCCGCCACGTGGCGGTGGTCGGCGGCGGCAACGTGGCTATGGATGCGGCCCGCTGCGCCATGCGCCTGGGAGCGGAGAAGGTGAGCATCGTCTACCGCCGCTCTGAGAAGGAGATGCCCGCCCGTCTCGAGGAAGTCGAGCACGCCAAGGAAGAGGGCATTGATTTCCACGTGCTGACAAACCCCGTCGAGATTCTCGGCGACGACAAAGGGTTCGTCGCGGGCATGAAATGCGTCAAGATGGAGCTGGGCGAACCGGATGAATCCGGCAGAAGAAGCCCGGTGGTGGTCGAAGGCTCCGAGTTCACCCTGGACTGCGACTGTGTGGTCATGTCCATCGGAACGTCCCCGAACCCCCTCATCAAGAATACGACGAAAAACCTGGAGACGAACCGCCGCGGCTGTATCGTCACCCAGGACGACAGCGGTTTGACCTCCCGTGAAGGCGTGTACGCCGGCGGCGACGCGGTTACCGGCGCCGCTACGGTAATTTTGGCGATGGGCGCTGGTAAGTCTGCTGCTCAAGCCATTGATGAGTATTTGCAAAGTAAATAGCAGCAGAATTACCTCAAAGTCCGCCGCACAGGCGATTGATGAGTACCTGCAAGGGAAGTAGACGGCGGAATTTCCCCGAAGTCTGCTGCTCAGGCGATAGACGAGTACCTGCAAGGCAAATACGGCGGAATTAGTCCGAAAGCCGCCGCGGGTGAAGCGTAGGGGCGGCTATCAGCCGCCCGCCGACACCCGAATCAGCCCTGTAAAAATTAAGAAGAGAAAATAAATGATAACAAAAAGGAACAGTCAGTTTGACTGTTCCTTTTTTGGTTATTCGGACAGGATTTCCAGCATCAGTGCGCCGCCGAGACGAAAGCCGACGGTAAAATCAGATTTGGCTTCCAGAGAATCCAGTTCGTAGTCAGCGTAATTTAATTTGTCATAAAGTGTCTGTTGTTCGTCTGAAAGAGTTTTGTATAAGGCCTCCTCCGCTTTGACGGCGTTGTCACTGATGTTCCAGTAATTAGGGAAGGAAGTTGCCTCATGGCTGATGGAATCAATTAGTTCGTCGTATAAAGCTCCGATTGCTTTGTACATAGTTGTCACCTCGTTAAATTTAGATTGTAGCCAGTATAACACAGAAAATTAGGCTGCTCAATAGGGTGAAAATTTTATTATAATCAGGAAATACAGATTGAATATGGTTTCTGAATATCTTACTATTCAGAACTGAATAGTAAGATATTCAGAAAAAATGAAATTTGAATAATTTGTAAAATTTTGCAATAAAATGCCCCTACGGTTTTATGAAACGTTCCGGGAGAATGGTAGGGGCGAACTGTGTTCGCCCGTCTTATCCGGTATTTTTGGATTTCTTTCAGGTGAACGAATTTTGATTACGGCTAGAGAATACTACCATATAGTTACCGATAAAATTGCGATATGGCGCGGGCGAACGCAGTTCGCCCCTACACCTGCAAATTGCCTAAAGACCGCAGGCGGTTTCAGAAAACCGTAGGGGCGGGGCTCTGCTCCGCCCGTCTTTCTTTCCGAACGTTCACGGTTTATCGCGGACGAACGCAGTTCGCCCCTACACCCACAAATTACCTGAAAATCGCAGGCGGTTTCAGAAAACCGTAGGGGCGGGGCTCTGCTCCGCCCGTCTTTTTTTCCGAACGTTCACGGTTTATTGCGGGCGAACACTGTTCGCCCCTACACCCACAAATTGCCTGAAAATCGCAGGCGGTTTCAGAAAACCGTAGGGGCGGGGCTCTGCTCCGCCC